>NZ_JBHVWC010000046.1:0-86512 GCF_042882445.1 Kitasatospora sp. NPDC058218
GTGCGGGCAGGTGACCTTCCTGGCGTCCCGATCGACGTTGAAGGCGCTCTGGGGGATGTGCTCGCCCTCATGTCGTTCGTGGACCGTGTCCAGGCCGACCGGCCCGAGCAGGTCGATGCCATGCTCGTCGCGGGCGGTGACGATGTGCGTGGCGGTGACGTAGCCGGCGTCCACAATGTGCTCATCCGGCAGTAACTCCCGTGCAGCCAGACTCTGATGGACCTCTTCGGTCACCTCGGTATCGCCGACCGCCGCGTCCGTGGTGACGACATGCGTGATCACATGAGGGGCGTGCGCCTCGCAGGTTTCGCTCAGATGGGTCTTGTAGCCGCACCAGCCCGAGCCCCGCTTCACGCTGTAGCGGGCATCCACGTCGTAGGGCGAGGCCAGGCGATGTCTGCCCGGCGGGAGGTCCTTCGCCTCCCGCCAGCGCACCCCCTCACCGTCGCAGTGGTACTGCTCGACCCAGGCCCTGCGCAGGACCTGGAGGCCGGAACCTCCCGCAGCCAGCCCGGGGCTCCTGGCCTGAAAGCCGCTTCCAGAAGAGCGAAGCCGTCCCGGCCGACCTCCTCGGACCACTCCTGCCGGACGTTCTCCCCCTTGGGGAAGCGGTAGGAGTCGATCCGGGCTCCGTAGCGCTCGACCCAGGCAGCGGGCTCCCGGCTCTCGCCGCCGGGCCGGCCACCGCGGAGCGCTACGCCTGGACCGCCGCCGTCGGACTCCCCGGCCGCGGGCTCGCCGCGGCCGTCGGCTACGGCCTCGACCTCCACCGCCTGGTCGCCGCCGACCACCCCGGCGACCACTACGCCGAGGTCCTCACCGCACTCGCCGCCGCCTGCCCCGTCGTTCCCGCCGGAAACCGGTAGGTCCCGGAATGCCCGGAGTGCCTGTGGTGCGAACCCACAGGTGGACCGGGGGCGGGAGGCTTTTCGCCCATCTGGTCGGCGGCTTCGCGCAAGATCAGCGGCCGATGCGGTGACGTGGTGAGCCGACAGCACGCGCCCCCGACATGCGTTCGCATGGGGTGCCGAAGATCCCCCCTTCGGGTGGAGATCGAAATCGGAGCCCGTTCGTTGGACCGCCCATCGCTGATGATGCATCAGGGCGTGGTCTCGCGAGGTGTCCCGATGGCGGCCGGGCGCGCGGTTTCCCGCCCCGGAGCATCCTCGCGGAAGCCCCCAACGGCCGCGCGGTCGCGCCGTTGAGCGGCTGGCACCTGACTGGAGGAGGAGCAGATGGAGAAGAGGCTGAAGGCATGGGGCAACAACCGTGCCGGCCAGCTCGGTGACGGTACGTGGACCGGCATCCGTACGACGGCCACCACGGTGCTCGGGCTGACCAGCGCGGAGGTGGTGAAGATCGCCGCCGGCGGGGTCGGTCCGGCGACCGGCCACGGCCTGGCGCTGCTGACGGACCGCACCGTGCAGTCCTGGGGCGCCAACGGCTCCGGCCAGCTCGGCGACGGTTCGGTGTTCAGTCACAACGCGCCCGGCCAGGTCGTCAACCTGAGCAACGCCACCGACATCGCCGCCGGCGGCACGCACAGCCTCGCCCTGCTCGCCGACCAGACCGTGGCGGCCTGGGGACACAACAACTACGGGCAGCTCGGTAACGGCACCAACATGGACAGCAGCGTCCCGGTCCGGGTCGAGGGCCTGAACAAGGTGATCGCGATCGCGGCCGGCCTCAACCACAGCCTTGCGCTGCGCGAGGACGGCACCGTGTGGGCGTGGGGCCACAACATCAACGGCCAGCTCGGCGACGGGACATCGGCCAGCCGGAACGTGCCCTCCCCGGTCACCAACCTCACCGGGGTCAGCCGGATCGCCGCCGGTGCCAACCACAACCTCGCCCTGGTCGGCCGGCCGAGCAGCACCACGAGGTCCACCAGCAGGAGCGCGGTGAAGGCCTGGGGCAACAACGCCACCGGCCAGCTCGGCGACAACAGCACCATCAACCGCTTCACCCCGGTCGACGCCCAGGGCATCTGGCTGGGCGGGGTCTCGCTGATTGCGGCCGGTGCCAACCACAGCCTGGCCGTCACCGACAGCGACAACAAGCTCAAGGCCTGGGGCCAGAACACCTCCGGCCAGCTCGGCGACGGCACCACCGACTACCGGATCACCCCGGTCCCGGTCCCGGGCCTGACCGGCATCCAGCTGCTGGCCGGCGGCCGCGAGCACACGGTGGCCCTTTTGGGGGACAACACCGTGCGCTCGTGGGGCAACAACGGCTCCGGCCAACTCGGCAACGGCACCACCAGCGACAGCAGCACCCCGGTGACCACGCTCACCGCGCTGACCGGCGTCGACAAGATCGCCGCGTCGCTCGGCGGCGACTTCAGCCTGGCCAACTGAGCCACCCCGCGCGGTCCCTGCCCGACAGGGCCGGGGCCGCGCGGCGCTCGGGCCGCGGGGGTGGTCTCGCTGACGAAGGTCGCGGCGATGTGGCCTCCACTGTGGTGCGGACGGCCGGTGTCCGCCGGGCCACGTGTCCGCTGGACTACGCCCGGGCCGGGTCGATGCCGAAGCGTTCCGGGTGGGTGGCCCGGGTGTAGGCGACGGCCGTGGCCACGGAGATTCCGAGCAGGTGCACGAGGTGGACGGGGTCGGCGGTGTGGCGGGCTTCGTCGAGGATTCGGTCTCTGCGCAGCCGCTGGGCGGGGACGCCCGCCGCGGTACCGACACGGTCCAGCAGGCCGGCGAGCCGGTCGGACGGCAGCGGGCGGGGAAGACGGGTCGGGGCGGGCGGCGTGAGCGAGCGGGCCGGGTGCGAGGCTCCATACGAACCCGTCGGGGCTCCACCGCCCCACCCGCCGGCCTCGCGCCCCGTGCCCTGGAGCGCCTCGCCGCGCAGCTGCGCCGCAACGGCACCGTCCTCCTGGCGTTGGTGAGATGACGTGGTGTCAGGCCGGCCGGTATCGGTGACGCAGAGAATTCTTCCGGGGGTGCCATGACTGTGCGCGTTCCGTGTGTCCACCGGCTCCCGGGTCCCTCGAAGGGTGCGCGGCCGGGTTCGACGACCTCCTCGGCTCGCCGGCCCAACGACGGGGATTTCGCGAGTACCTGACCGCCTGTTGCTGCCGCGGGGGTGTTGGACGCCGTAGGCGAGGATCTCCGTCCCCGCACGGTACCGAGACGCCAGCGGCCGACGCCGCACGGCGGGCCGACGGATCGACAGATGCCTGCGCGGTGACCACACTTCGGCCACCGGCGGCCGGACGGAGGCCGTCGCATCGCGCCATCCTGCCCGGGTGAGGCCGGTCACCGCCGTTGGGTCGGGGGCGAAGGATCTTCGGCCCGGGATCTGCACAGCGTGAAGATCCATCTGACTCTGACGATCTTTCAGTGGAGAAACGGGAGATCTTCCTGGGGCGTCCGAGGCGTGGTCCATCGATGGATGGCTGAATCCGTGCCAACCGTACGTACCCCCGCCGATCGGCAGTTCTCTAGGTCGACTTGCCCTGAAAGCATCGAAACAGCGAGCGCGATCATGGAATCGCCTCGCATTAACGTTTCTGCAAGCCTTTCTGAACGGCGCCCCAACACCAGGCGGGGTGCTCAAGGGGGTACCACCATGTCCGAAGACACCCATGCCTCGGAGCTGACCCGACGCCGGATGCTGCAGGGGGCCGCCGTGGCCCTGACCGCGGCGGCCGGCACCGTCGTGCTCGGCGTCGCCGGGCCGACCAGCAAGTCGGCGACGGCGGCGGACCCGGGGGCGTCCGACACCTTCGACGAGGTCTTCCAGGGCCGCCGCATCCAGGGCCGCCCGGTCACCGACGGCAGCAGCCACCACCACGGCGGCGCCGCCTACTCGGTGCGGATCGACGGCGACGAGCTGCACATGATGCGCAACGCCGACGGCACCTGGATCAGCGTCGTCAACCACTACCAGACCTTCGCCACGCCGCGCGCGCTCGCCCGCGCGGCCGTCACCGAGCTGCAGGGCGCCACGCTCGTGCCGATCGTGACGGTCTGAGCCACGAGTCCGAACACCCGGACCCGGAACACCACTTCACACCCAAGGGGGGACTCATGGCAGTCCGCAAGAACCAGGCTACCCTGACGGCCCAGGAGAAGCGCGCCTTCGTCAACGCCGTGCTCGAACTCAAGCGCAGCGGCGGGTACGACTCCTTCGTCACGACCCACAACAACTTCATCACCAGCGACACCGACAACGGCGAGCGGGTCGGCCACCGTTCGCCGTCCTTCCTGCCCTGGCACCGGCGCTACCTGCTGCAGTTCGAGGAGGCCCTGCAGGCGATCGACCCGACCGTCACCCTCCCGTACTGGGACTGGACGGCGGACCGCACCACCACCGCCTCGATCTGGGGCGCGGACTTCATGGGCGGCAACGGCCGCAGCAGCGACGGCCAGGTGACCACCGGGCCGTTCGCCTACTCCGCCGGCAACTGGACGCTGAACGTGCGGCCGGACAGCCGCAACTTCCTGCGCCGTCAGTTCGGGGCCTCGGTCGCCCAGCTGCCGACCCGCTCCGAGGCCACCGGCGTGCTCGCGATCGCCACGTACGACGCCGCGCCGTGGAACAGCGCCTCGGACGGCTTCCGCAACAACCTGGAGGGTTGG
This sequence comes from Kitasatospora sp. NPDC058218, assembly GCF_042882445.1. Lineage (NCBI taxonomy): Bacteria > Bacillati > Actinomycetota > Actinomycetes > Kitasatosporales > Streptomycetaceae > Kitasatospora > Kitasatospora sp. NPDC058218. Next base: position 4,590 of record NZ_JBHVWC010000046.1, read on the forward strand.
CGCGGGGTCAACCTGCACAACCGGGTGCACGTCTGGGTCGGCGGTCACATGACCACGGGCATGTCGCCCAACGACCCGGTGTTCTGGCTGCACCACTGTTTCATCGACAAGCTCTGGTCGGAGTGGCAGAAGCTGCACCCGACCTCGGGCTACCTGCCGACCGCCGGCACGGCGAACGTGGTCGACCTCAACGAGACCATGAAGCCGTGGAACAACGTCACCCCGGCGGACATGCTCGACCACAGCGCCCGGTACACCTACGACACCGGGTTCTGATCCGAGCGCCTGATTCGGGTCCGCCCTCCCGGGATCCGAACCGCCGACGGCCCCCGAGCACACGCTCGGGGGCCGTCGGTCGGGGCGGGGAGGGTCAGATGACCGTCTCCGCCTCCAGGTAGCGCTCCTGCGGCACGGTCTTGAGCTCGGCGACGGCCTCGCCGAGCGGCACCAGGTTGATGTTGGTGCCCTGCAGGGCGGTGATGTGGCCGAAGGCGCCCTTGTGGACGGCCTCCACGGCGTGCCAGCCGAACCGGGTGGCGAGCACCCGGTCGTACGCGGTCGGGGTGCCGCCGCGCTGGGTGTGGCCGAGGATCACCGGGCGGGCCTCCTTGCCGAGCCGGTGCTCCAGCTCGCGGGAGAGTTGGGTGGCGATGCCGGTGAACCGCTCGTGGCCGTAGATGTCCTTGCTGCCCTCTTCCCAGTGCATGGTGCCGGGCTCGGGCTTGGCGCCCTCGGCGCAGACCACGATCGCGAACTTCTTCTGCCGGTCGAAGCGCTCGCGGACGACGGCGGTGAGCTTGTCGATGTGGAACGGGCGCTCCGGGACGACGATCGCGTGGGCGCCGGCGGCCATGCCCGCGTTGAGCGCGATCCAGCCGGTGTGCCGGCCCATGACCTCGACGACCATGACCCGCTGGTGCGACTCGGCGGTGGTCTTCAGCCGGTCCAGCGCCTCGGTGGCGACCGAGACGGCGGTGTCGAAGCCGAAGGTGACATCGGTGGCGGCGATGTCGTTGTCGATGGTCTTCGGCACGCCGACGATCGGCAGACCCGCGTCGCTCATCAGCTTGGCGGCCTTGAGGGTGCCCTCGCCGCCGATCGGGATGACCGCGTCCAGGCCGAGGTCCGCGCAGTACCGCTTGGCGCGTTCGACACCGTCCCGCAGGTGGCTCGGCTGCACTCGCGAGGAGCCGAGGATGGTGCCGCCCTGGGCGAGGATGCCGCTCACCGAGTCCAGGGTCAGGGGGCGGTGGACGCCCTCCAGGAAACCTCGCCAGCCGTCCTCGAACCCGATGATCTCGTCGCCGTGGTCGACCACCCCCCGGTGGACCACGGAGCGGATCACCGCATTCAGGCCGGGGCAGTCACCGCCGCTGGTCAGCACTCCAATACGCATTGCTTTGCAACTCCCGAGCAGAACCGAGGAACGGCCGGACTACAGGCTGGGACGACGAACCGTCACCGTAGCGGTCTGCTCCCACGCCGTGATGGCGGGGAGATGACCGTGGAGTGAAGGACCGACCGATCCGGACAGAACGCCCGAAAACGGCCGTGCAGTCGAGCATACGACCCCTGCGTCCGGCCGGGCAGGAGCCGACGCGGGAGCGGCGCCGTCGGCGCCCCCGCGCGGAAGTGCAGCCTGCTGCCGAGGAGGGTGTGCAGCCGGCAGCCCCATTGTCGTACGTCCCGGCCCGTCCGTGGACCGGGTGACCGCATCGCGGGCACCCGGTCGGAGCGGGCCGGCGTACTACGCGGGGCGCGAAGTGGCCGCGATGCGCTCGGCGCGCAGCGCGTCGTACCAGGTGGTGTCGGCCGGCGGCAGGGCGTTCACGTCCAGCGCCAGCTTGATCAGCATGTCCGCGACGGCGGGGTTGCGGGCCATCACCGGGCCGTGCAGGTACGTCCCGAAGACGGTGTCCCGCCAGGCGCCCTCGGTGCCGTCCCCGGTGCCGTTGCCCCGGCCGGCGGTGACGTTGGCCAGCGGCTGGACGCCCTGGCCGAGGTGGGTGACGCCCTGGTGGTTCTCGAAGCCGGTCAGCTGCGGCAGGCCCAGGCGCGGGTCGACGTCGGCGAGCACGTCGCCGACGCAGCGGGCGCCCTCGCCACGGGTGGTCCAGACGTCGAGCAGGCCGAGGCCCGGCTCGCGCTCGCCGAGGTCGTTGACGAACTCGTGGCCGAGGATCTGGTAGCCGGCGCAGACGGCGAAGATGATCGCGCCGTTCTCGGCGGCCCGGACCAGCCCGCTGTCGCCCCGCAGGCGCTCGGCGGCCAGCCGCTGCGGGCGGTCCTCGCCGCCGCCGATCAGGTAGATGTCGCCACTGGTGGGCACCGCCTGGTCGGAGCGGACGTCGATCCTGGTCACGTTGAGGTGGCGCTGGCGGGCCCGGCGCTCCACGACCAGGGCGTTGCCCCGGTCACCGTAGGTGCTGAGCAGGTCGGGGTAGACCCAGACCACGCGCAGGCTGCTCTCACTCATCCTCGAAGGCCTTCCATCGTGAAGTGGGCTGCTGGGTTCGTCCGACAGGAGTGGTCGGACGAGCCCCCGGGGCCGGACATCAGCCGGCCACGACCTTCCGCAGCTGCTGGAAGGCGGTGTAGTTGGCGATCGCCTCGATCCGGCCGGGCGGGGCCATCCGGACGGCCTGCTCCAGCGAGTCCACCACGTGGAACTGCAGCCCGGCGACCTCCAGGCGGACGGCGAGGTCCAGCTTGCGCTGGCCCATCACGAAGACGGGGTGCCCGGCGAGGCGCTCGTAGTCGACGTCCCAGAGCCACGAGGTGTCGGTGCCGTCGGCGTCGAGCGCGTTGACGGAGAGGATGACCGGCGCCGGCGGGCCGTCGATCAGCGAGAAGGTCTCCAGCCAGCCGGCCGGGTTCTTGGCCAGCAGCAGCCGGATGTCGCGGCCCTGGTACTGGACCACGTCGTAGCGGCCGGCCACGGCCGTCACCGACTGCATCCGCTCCAGCGCGACCTGCGGCGGGACCCCGAAGACGGCGGCGACGGCGGCGGAGCTGGTGGCGTTGGCCAGGTTGGCGCGACCGGGCAGCTGGAGCTGGATCGGCCAGGCGCCGCGCTGCGGGTCGATCACGTGGGTGCCCTGGAGCGCCCAGTGCGGGTTGGGGCGCCGGAAGCCGCAGTCCTGGCAGAACCAGTCGTCGCCGGGGCGCTGCATCACGCCGCCGCAGGCGGGGCAGGACCAGGCGTCCTCCTTCCAGGCCTGTCCGGCGGCCACCCAGACCACCTTCTTGCAGGAGGAGGCGGCCCAGGTCACCAGCGGGTCGTCGGCGTTGGCGATGACCACGGCCTCGGTGTCCTGGAGGCCCTCGCGCCACTTCTCGGCCATCATCCGGGTCTCGGCGGCGCGGTCCAGCTGGTCGCGCGAGAGGTTGAGCAGCGCGATCGCCTTCGGGTTGGTGTCGCGGGCGACCCCGGCCAGGTACTTCTCGTCCACCTCGATGACGCCGAAGCGGGCGTCCGAGCCGCCGGCCAGGGCGGAGGTGATGCCGGCCGGCATGTTGGCGCCCAGGGCGTTGGAGACCACCGGGCCGGCGGCGCGCAGCGCCTCGGCGATCAGCCGGGTGGTCGTGGTCTTCCCGTTGGTGGCGCTGACCAGCACCACGTCCAGGTGGTCGGCGAGGGTGGCGAGCAGATCGGGGTCGAGCCTGAGGGCGATCTTGCCGCCGATCACCGAGCCGCTGCCTCGGCCCGCCTTCTGGGAGAGGGCGGCGGCCACCTTGCCGGCCGTGACCGCGATCTTGGCGCGGGCGGGCAGCGAGGCGTCGCGTGCGCCTGTGGGCTCCGATTCGGTGCCTGCCATGCTCAGTGGTTCCTCCTTGCTGCGGCACCGCCCGGGGCCGGATAACGGGCCGTCGGGCGGCGGGGACGGGGCCAGCCTACCGACTCCGCCGCTCGGCTCGACGCTCCGGACCCCGTGCCGCCTGCTGCGACGGCGCCGGTCGCCTCGCCGGCGCCGCCCTGACGCGACGTCAGAACGGGCGGTGTACGGAGGGGCCTTTCACTGCGGGGGACGCCTCTCCCGGGCCGGTCGGTTCCCCTCGGGGGCGGCCGGCGGGCGGGCCCGCGGAGGTGTCCCGCGGGCTCGCCGGGGCGTGCCCCGGGCCGGGGGGGCCCGGGGCCCGGGGGGTGGGGGCGGGCGGGGGGCGGGGCGGCCCGCCGCGCGGGGGGGGGGTGTTTGTTTTTGACCAACAAAACCAACGCCCGGGGGGGGGGCGGGGCGGGCGCCCCCCCCCCCCGGGGGTCGGGGCGGCGCGCCGTCAACGCGCGGACGGCAGCCCGATGGTGGCCACCATGTAGGTCTCCCCGGGCCCCGGCGGCCGCGTCCAGGAGCGGGTGGTGAAGGTGTGCAGCCGACCCTCGGTGAGGGCGAACCGGGGCAGGCTCACCCCGAACTCGGCGGCCACCGCCGCCAGGGCGCGCCGCTCGCCCTGCGGGCCGGTTTCGAGCTCTGACTCGTGCTGCGACTCGTGCTGCGACTCGTGCAGCGACTCGTGCTGAGACCCGCGCACGGACGGGCCGAAGAGGCCCTCCGGGTCGAGCACGGGCGGTATCGCGCCGCCGCTGCGCCGGATCTCCTCGCCCTGGACGGTGAAGGCGTAGCACTCCGCCCCGCCGTCGGCGACGGAGAGGTGGAACACGCCGCCGGCCGGCTCCGACCAGACCACCACCGCCCGGCCACCGCCCCGCGAGGCGGCCGCCGCCGGGGACTCGAACCGCGGCCCGTGGTACGGGGCCGGGTCCGCGTCGAAGGCGAAGCTCCAGCCGGAACCGCCCGCACGGCCGACCGCGGCCAGTGCGCGGTCGTCGTAGCTCGAACTCACCCCGCTGCCGTGCCGGTGCTGCCAGGCCTCCCGGCTCCCCATCGGGGCGTTCAGGGCAGTGTCCTGGGCACCCTCGGCTGCCTCGGCTGCCTCGGCACCGAGGCGGGCGGGCAGCTCGTCCGGCGCCACGCCCTCGACCAGCACGAAGCGGTACGACGCCCGGCGGCCACCGCCCGGCCGGCCCTCGGCCAGCCACGCGAGGCCGTCCTCGTCGTGCCGCCGCCCGACCGGCCCGGCGGCCGGGTCCGTTCCCTGCCCGGGCACGCCGCCGCCCCTCGGGGTGGCCAGCAGCTCGCGCCCGCGCTCCGGGGTGATCAGCGGCCCGAGTACGGCATCGGCGAGCAGGCCGATCGGCGCCAGGTGGTCCGGCCCGAGCGGCGTCCACTGCGGGAGCGCGGCGAGCAGCGTGTGCCAGGCGGCCTCCGAGCCGCCCCAGCGCGCCAGCTCGCGCGCGCGGTCGACGGCCGCGCCGAACGGGCCGGGGACGGTGTAGCGGAACGTCAGCTCCGCCACCTCCCGCAGGACCACGTCGGCCGCGGCGCGCGCCTCGTCGGAGGCGGGCCGCACGCGGTAGCCCCAGACCGCCGCGTCGTGCTGCGAGCCCACCTGCTCCAGAGCCAGCACGGGCACCACCTCAAGGGCGTAGAGCGGGTCGGGCGGCAGCTCGCCGTAGCTCACCGTGTAGGTCTCGCCCTGGAGTCGGCGCAGCTGGTCGAGCATGCCGACGGCCCGCGGCCGCCCGAAGTCCACGGCCTCCGCCAGCGCCGCTGCCGCCTGCTCGTACGCCCCGCGCAGGGCGTCCAGCCGGGCGGCCTCGACGGCGGCGTCCAGCCGGCGGGTGGTGTCGTTCTCGAACACCCCGCCGGTGCGGTGGACGGCGAGCTGGTGGAACTCGCGGTGCATCGCGACCATGAACTCCCGGAACGAGCCGTACCGGGTGGGCACGCTGTGCGACCAGACCTTGTGGAGGTGGACGGCCCACTCGCCGGCCTCGTCCACGTCCAGCGGATCCAGCAGGACGTACGTCATGTCCGACTCGACGTCCAGTTGGAGCGCGCGCTCCCAGAGCCCTTCGTGCTCGCCCTCGTCGAAGTACTCGCTGAACCCCGCGGAGTCCTCGTGCCAGCGGGCGCCCTCGGTGCCGGCCAGCCGGTAGACGAAGCCGCCCGCGTGCCGCCACCCGTCGGTGACCTCCAGGAACGCCCGGTACGACGGCGGCAGCCGCCGCCCCAGCCGCTGCTCGGCCGCCGCCAGCCGCTCCGCGGTGGCCGGCGCGAAGCCCAACCAGCCCGCGCTCCGGGCCAGTTCGTCATCCGGCTGCAGATCGGCGGAATCGCCGCACGCACCGGCCCACTCCTCGCTCCACCGGGCGAGGAAGGGGCGCCATTCGAAGGTCTCCTCGGTCATGGCGGTGATCCTTGCACGCACCACTGACAACGCCGACGCCGCGTCAGCCACCCGTCGGCGAAACGCCGCGCCCCGGATCACCGGAGCAGCGCGCGCACCCCGAGGACGATCAACAGGACCGGCACAGCACCGATCACCGCGGCGAGCGGGCCGAGGCAGAACACCATGAAGCCGTCGGCCCCGGCCTCGCCGCGCCACGCCGAGTAGAGCAACCAGCTCGCCAGCGCCCCGCCCATGGCGAGCAGGATGACCGCGAAGGTGCCGTACTTGAACAGCGTGAACGGCGAATCCTCGAAGGCGCGACCGGCCGCCAGCCGAACGTCGACCTCGTGGCCGGCGGGGTAGGACGTCTTGGCATCGCTCAAGGTGATCGTCCGCTCGGGCCGGGCCGCGCCCGCCGGCGTGTACCAGCCCTGGCAGTCGATGCCGGTGCCGTTGCCCTCGAAGTCCGTCGTGTAGTAGCACCTGGAAACGGCCACCACACCGTCGACGGGCCCGATGCCGGCCGCCGCCACGATGCGCGCGCCCGTCAGGCACCACACCAGCCAGAACGTCCCGGCCAGCACCGCCAGCCCGACCAGCAGGACGACGGCGCTGAACACCCACCGCTCGGCTCGCCGCACCATGGCGCCCTCCCCCGATGCCGACCGCGATGGGGCCAACGTACCCGACCGTCGGCCGAGTTGACCCGGATCGAGCGATCAGGAGCGGGTGGTCAGAAACGGGTGGTCAGACCGCGCGCCGGCCATGGACGAGGAGCGGGAGAGCACGACCGAGGCCGGCGAGGGCCTGGTGGACGCGGGCGTTCTGGGCGGGGCTCAGGAAGGCGGACAGGTGGGCGGGGTCGGCGAACAGGGCGTGGCCGGCCAAGTTGCGCAGGAGGACGAGGCAGCCGAGACGGCAGACGGGGGCCTGGACTTGGGCTTTGCCTCGGCCGGGGTACGTACAGCAATGATGCCCGTACGTGATTCCAAAGATCCCGATGCCCCCGCCCTCCTCTTCCCCGCCGACGCCTGGCGGTCCTTCCTCACCGCCATCCACGCGGGCGAGTTCGACACCGCCTGAGCATGCCCACCTGGCCCCGCCGCCCCCGTCGAGGGGCGGCGGGGCTTTCCGGGGCACGGTCACACCCAGCGGGTCTGCGCCCAGTCGTAGAGGCGGTGGGCGCTGTCACCGAGGCGGGTGGCGTAGAGCGTGCTGGTCGGCCCGCCCGCGAGTTCGTCGCTGGTGGTGGTGACGCCGACGACGGTGCCGATGCCGGTCCGGGTGTCGAACTGTGCGAGGTGGGGGCCGCCGCTCGCCCCGTGCCCCATGTCGCAGGGCTCACCCCACAGGAGAGGGGCCTTGGGGCCGGGCCGGGCCGGTCCCGCGCAGTGGATCATGCGCGATCCGGCGTACTTGGCCTCGAAGTTGTTGAGCCGGTCCTTCGGGTACCCGAAGGTGTGGACGAACTCGCCCTTCACGGGCTTGGTGAACGCGATCCGCTGGCTCCCCGTGACGTCCGCGACCCGTCGTCCCCCGGCCGAGGGGTTCGCGACGAGGATCCCCGTGTCGTACCCGGCGACGGCGACCACGTCCGAGGTCGTCGTCGCCGGATCCGCGTCCCAATGGGACGAGGTGGCCGCGTACTTGATGCTGAAGCCGCCGAGCGGTTTCGTTCCGTTGCGGTAGCCGGGCACGAAGTAGAGGTTGTTGTTCCACGTCCCCTCCGCCGTGGGATTCCCGACGGACCTCAGACAGTGCGCCGCCGTGATGACGGTGCTTCGGTTCGCACTGGTGACGACCGTCGCGGTGCAACTGCCGTCGTAGCCGTCGGAGAAGGTGAAGAAGAGTCGGCCGACGCTCTCGTTCACCGCTCCGCCGTGCGTCCACACGGCCCCGGGATCCGGTGTGTTCGCGGGGAGCGGGCGCGGATCGTCCGGCGTGTTGTCGTCCTCGGGGACGGGGGTGATCTCGGGGACCATGGCGCCGGCCAGCTTCATCCGGGCGGGGGTCCAGTAGGTGTCGATCCGGGTGCGCTCCTGCTCGGTCGTGGCACCGGCGTGCGTGGTGATCGGCGCCGGTTCGGCCGCGAAGGCGGCGGTCGGCAGCAGCACTGCCGCCGTGGCCGTACTCAGTAGGAGGGCTCCTGCCGTGGCGGTGCGGCGGGCGAACGTCCGGGGCGTCGTTGTAGGCATGTCCGGCACGGTAGGAGCGCGACGTCAGGTTCCCGTCCAGGGAGCGTCTCGTCCCTTCATCGATCACATCAGGATCCTGCAAAGAACGTCTCGTTCCCGTATCGGTCACCCGTGCCGCCCCGTGTCGACCAGTGGAACGCCCCCTCCCTCTGCGCCGGTTGGCGTGTGCGCGAGGTCGCCGCCCACCTGATCCTGGGATTTCGGGGTGGTGTGGGCCGACATCGGTGGAACAACGGCGCCGATTCTTCCCTGCCGGCCCCTCCGACCCGAGCTCACCACCGAGGAGCGGGTGGCGGTCGCGGGCGACCTCGACGTCCGGTGACCTCCGGGCCCGGTGAACCCCCGGAGCGGGAAGTCGACCTGGCCGACTTCCCACTCCGGGAGCGTCCCGGGTCCGCGTCCGCTCAGAGCGCGCGCTTCAGCAGCGCCAGCAGGGCCGCCCAGTGCCGGGCGTCCGCCTCGGCGTGGTACGCGGTGGAGTCGGCCTGGGTGAAGCCGTGCGGCGCGCCCTCGTACACCTCGCAGGTGTGGCGGACGCCGGCCTCCGTCAGGGCCTTCGCCAGGAGCTCGATCTGCTCGACGGGCAGCGTCGGGTCCTGGTCGGCGTGGCCGAAGTACAGCTCGGCGGTGACGCGGTGGGCGGCCAGGTGCGGGCTGTCCGCGGCCCCGGTGGCGAGGAGGCCGCCGTGGAAGCCGGCCGCTGCCGCGACGCGGTCCGGGTGGGCGGCGGCCGTGCGCAGCGCCAGGATGGCGCCGAGGCAGTAGCCCGTGATGCCCACCGGCCCGTCGACGGTCAGCGGGGAGTCGGCCAGCCAGCGGAGGTAGGCGTCGGCGTCGCGCACCGCGTCCTGGGCGGTGTGCGCCCGCATGAGCGCGCCCAGCCGCTCCAGCAGCGCGGGGTCGGCGGCCGGGTCGATCGGCGCGGGCGGTGCGGGCAGCTCGACCAGCGGAGCGCGGCCCTGCCGGTAGAACACGTTGGGCAGCAGCACGGTGTAGCCCTCGGCCGCGATCCGGTCCGCCATCGACTCCAGGAACGGGCGCAGCCCGAACGCGTTCATGTACAGCAGGACGGCGGGGTGGGCCAGGCCGTCGTCCGGGTGGGCCAGGTAGGCGTCGGCGATGCCGTCGGCCGTCGGGATGTCCACGGAGGTGCCGCGCACGGGGGTGCTCACGATCGGTGCTCCTCAGCTCGTCGTGCGGTCGTCGCCCCGCAGGCTACCGACCGCGCCCCGGGCCCGACACGGCATCAGGCCATCGGCCGGGCACGGGGGCCGCCTTCGAACCGGGCCCGGGCCGGCCCCCGGATCAGGCGTTCCAGCTGCGGCTGCAGAGCACCAGCCGGTACCCGTCCGGGTCGGCGACGGTCACGCCGAACTCGTCCCAGTACGGGTTGTGCGCGGTGACCCGGATGCCACCGGCGGCCTCCAGCCGGGCCACGGCGGCCTCGTCGACCGGCGCGCCCAGGTAGACGACGAAGAGGTCGTCGACGGTCGGCGTCGGCTCCAGCGGGTGCTCCGGGTCGTGGGTGAGCTCGAAGTGCCAGCTGCCGCCGGCCGGGCCGACCATGAGCAGGTCGTGCTCACCGGGGACGCGCTCGGTGCTGCGCCACAGGATGTCGAGACCCAGGCCGTCGACGTAGAACCGCTCGGCGGCGGCGAGGTCCCGGGAGGGGCGGGCGACCCGCACCCGCATCGTCGAATCGATCATGCGGGCGAGCGTACCCGTCCGCCGCAGGCGCCCCGACGCCGCCCCGACGGAGCATCAGAACCGCTGCCTCAGAGCTGCCTCAGAGCTGCCTCAGGGCTGCCGCAGAGCCACCCCGGAGCCGCCTCAGAGCCGCCGCAGGCGCTCCTCGTCCGGCGTCCGGGGGCAGGTGATGCAGGCGGAGTCCGGCCGGATCGCGTAGTAGAGGCAGCAGCCGAGCCGGGTGCGGGTCGGGTGGCTGCGCCCGTCCTCGCCGCGCAGGTGGCGGAAGTCGGCGGCACCGGGCAGCGGCTGGGTGCCCCCGGGCAGGACGGCCCCGGCGGCGGCGACGGCGGCGGACTCCTCGCCGAGCATCCGGCCGAGGTACCAGATGGCGGAGGCCAGGTCGTCCGTCACCATGCCCCACAGGGCCCGGGTGCCGCGCCGGGTGGCGCCGGAGAAGGCGGTGAGCAGTGGCTCGACGTGGGTGACGACGGAGGCGCGCAACTCGGCGCGCAGCTCGTCGTCGCCCGGGAGGGTGCTGTGGGCGCGCGGGCGGAGCGCGAAGTCACCGGTGGGGGCGTGCAGCCAGATGTCCGCGCGGTCGATGACGGGCACCCGCCGGGCGAGGTGCCAGGGGCCGGCGATCAGGACGCAGACCGACCAGAGGTAGTGGTGCAGCAGCCGGGAGGCCGTGACGTGGGGGCGCGGGGCGCTGCCGTGTTCGGCGGCGATCCGGGCCTCCTCGCCGGCCAGCGCGTCGGCCAGGGCGGCCGGGTCGGCCGCCAGTTCGACGGCGGAGTACCAGCCCCGGGCGCGCTCGGGGGTCGGTGCGCCGTCCGCGAGGACGTCGACCCGCAGGACCGGGCTGAGGTCCAGCAGCCGCCGGTAGTCCGCATAGAGAGGACACGGGGCGCAAGGGGCGGCGGGCATGGGTGTGGCCCCCAAGATCATCGGTACTCCCCGAGATCGGCTAAGGTGAGGCTCACCTTATACGTGGCATGCCCACTCTCGGGACCAGGAGACGCCCGGTCCAGGCCAAGTCGACCGGGACTTGACGGAATAAGGCATGCCTAACCTAATATTTCGCCTTGTGCTGAAAACCGAACCGCCGGCCGCCACGGCTCCGGTGGTCCCCCGACCCTCGACGGCGCGGCGACCGCTGCTGCTGGCCGCCGGCGTCTGTGCGCTCGTACTGTGCGCCGCGCTGAGCCTCGCGCTCGGCTCCCGCTCCATCCCGCTGTCCACCGTGATCGACGCCCTGACCGGCACCGGACACGGCGGCGACGCCGACGTGGTGACGGGCCTTCGGCTCCCCCGGACGATCATCGGGCTGGCGATCGGCGCGGCGCTCGGCGCAGCCGGGGCGGTCGCCCAGGGCGTCACCCGCAACCCGCTCGCCTCGCCCGTCACGCTCGGGATCAACGCCGGGGCGGGCTTCGCCGTGGTCGCCGCGATCTACACCTTCGGGCTCACCCGGCCGATCGAGTACCTCTGGTTCGCCTTCGCCGGCGCCTCCGTCGCGGCGGTGGCCGCCTACGCGATGTCCCGCCGGGGCGGCGACCTCGACCCGGTCCGGCTGGCCCTCGGCGGCACCGTGCTCACCGTGGTGCTCACCTCCTGGACCTCGGCGCTGATGCTGGCCAGTCACCGCACGCTGGACGAGGCGCGGTTCTGGCTGGCCGGCTCCATCGCCGGGCGGCACCTGGACACCCTGGCGCCCCTGCTGCCGTTCCTCGTGCTCGGGCTGGTCGGCGCGTTCGCCGTCGCCCCCTCGCTCAACGCGCTCGCCCTCGGCGACGAGGCCGCGCAGTCGCTCGGTGTGCCGGTGGCCCGAATCCGGGTGGTCGGCGGTCTGAGCGTCGTCCTGCTGGCCGGCAGCGCGGTCGCCGTCGCGGGGCCGATCGCCTTCATCGGGCTGGCCGCCCCGCACCTGGTGCGGCCGCTGCTCGGCAACGACCACCGCTGGCTGCTGCCGGGCTGCCTGATCACCGGTCCGCTGCTGCTGCTCTCGGCCGACGTGCTGGGCCGCCTGGTGGCCCGGCCGTCGGAGATCGAGGTCGGCATCGTGACGGCCTTCCTCGGCGCGCCGCTGCTCGCGGTGCTGGCCCGGAAGGTGGCCCGATGAGCGCCCTGACCTCCGCGGTGCCCACCGCCGCCGTGAGCACGGCGGCCCGCCGCCGGGCCCGCACCGCCGCGTGGTCGCTGCTGGCCGCCGCGCTGCTGGTGCTGCTGACCGGTGTCGCGCTCGGCACCGGCCAGGTGAAGATGTCGGTCTGGGAGGCGCTGCGCGCCCTGGTCGGGCTCGGCGACGCCGGGAACGTGCTGGTGGTGCAGGAGTTCCGCGCACCCCGGGTGGTCTCCGCGCTGATCGCGGGCGCCGGCCTGGCGGTGGCCGGCTCGATGCTGCAGCGGCTCTTCCGCAACCCGCTGGCCTCGCCCGACACCATCGGCGTCACCGGCGGCGCGTCCTTCGGCGCGGTGCTGATGCTCGCCACCGGCGCCTCGCAGGAGCTGATCCCGCTCGCCGCGCTCGGCGGCGGACTGCTCGCCGCGCTGCTGCTCGGCGGCTTCGCCTGGCGCTCGCGGATGGCCGTCACCCGGCTGGTGCTGGTCGGTCTGGCGGTCCAGCAGGGCCTGGCCGCCGCCGTGAACCTGATGATCGTCCGCTTCCCCGCCGAACTCGCCTCCTCCGCGATGCAGTGGACCACCGGCTCGCTGTACGGGCGGGACTGGACCGAGGTCTGGATCGGCGGCACCGCCATCGCGCTCACCACCGCCGCCGTGGTGCTCTGTCAGCGCAGGGTCGCCGTGCTCGACCTCGGCGACGACTCGGCCGGCGGGCTCGGCCTGAGCCCGAACCGCGACCGGCTCCTGCTGCTGCTGCTCTCCATCGCGCTGGCCTCGCTGGCCGCCGCGCTCACCGGACCGGTCGCCTTCGTGGCGCTCGCCGTGCCGCACCTGGTCCGCCTGCTGGCCGGACCGCCCACGCTGGGCACGCTCGGCCTCACCGCGCTCACCGGAGCCGTGCTGCTGCTCTCCGCCGACCTCCTCGTGCTCCATGTGATCCCCGTCCACGGCCTGCCGGTCGGTGCCGTCACCGCCACCCTCGGCGCGCCCTGGCTCCTGGTGCTGATGATCCGCCAGGGCCGGCTTCCCCAGAGGAGCAACCGATGACCCTCGACGTGGCGACCGCCTCCACCGCCCTCGACCCGGCGGCCAACCGCCTGGCCGCCCACGGCCTGCACCTGCGCTACGGCAACCGGGTGATCGTGGACGACCTCGACCTGGAGCTGCCCGGCGGCGCCGTGACCGCGATCGTGGGCCCGAACGCCTGCGGCAAGTCCACCCTGCTGCGCGGCCTGGTCCGGCTGCTCGACCCGGCCGCCGGCAGCGTCACCCTGGACGGCTCCGACATCCACCGGATGCCCGCCCGGGCGCTCGCCAAGCGGATGGGCCTGCTCCCGCAGCAGCCCGTCACCCCCGAGGCGATCACCGTCGAGTCGCTGGTCCGGCTCGGCCGCTTCCCGCACCAGCGGATGCTCAGCCCCTGGTCCAAGGCCGACCAGGCGGCCGTCGAGGACGCGCTGGCCCGCACCGGCACCGCCGAGCTGCGCGAGCAGCAGGTGGACCGGCTCTCCGGCGGCCAGCGCCAGCGCGCCTGGATCGCGCTCGCGCTCGCCCAGGACACCGAACTGCTGCTGCTCGACGAGCCGACCACCTTCCTGGACCTCCGGCACCAGCTGGACGTCCTCGACCTGGTCGCCGACCTGCACGCCGAGGCCGGGCGCACCGTCGTCATGGTGCTGCACGACCTCGGGCAGGCCGCCCGGTACGCGGACCACCTGGTCGTCCTCAAGGACGGCCGGCTGGCCGCCGCCGGGCCCCCCGCCGAGGTCCTGACCGCCGACCTGGTGGAGGCCGTCTTCCAGGTGCCCTGTCAGGTCGTGCCCGACCCGGAGACCGGCACCCCGCTGGTCGTCCCGAGAGCCCGGACGGGACGGGCCGCCGCCGCCCGCTGATCCCGCCCCACCGCCTCGCGGCCGGCCCCGCTCACCCGTGGACCGCGCCGCCGCCCCGCCCTGCCCGGAACCGTCCGGAACCCCCGCACCAGAGACAAGGAACCGTCATGACCCGCTCCGCCCGCGCCCGCAGACTCCCCGCCGCCGTCCTCGCCGCCGCGCTCTCCACCACGCTCCTCGCCGCCTGCGGCAGCAGCGGCGGCGACAGCGCCAAGCCCGCCGGGGACGCCGCCTCCGCGCCCGCCGCGGCCGGGTTCCCGCGCAGCGTCACGCACGCCGCCGGCACCGCCGAGATCAAGGCCCAGCCCAAGCGCGTCGTGGTCCTGGACAGCGGCGAGCTGGACGACGTCACCCTGCTCGGCATCACCCCGGTCGGCGCGGTCTCCCCGCACATGAAGACCGAGGGCGGCTTCCCGAACTACCTCAAGGACAAGATCAAGGACACCAAGGACGTCGGCCCGATGAACGAGCCGAACCTGGAGCTGATCGCCTCCCTGAAGCCCGACCTGATCCTCTCCTCGAAGGTCCGGCACGCCAAGGTCTACGACAAGCTCAACGCCATCGCGCCGACCGTGCTCGCCGAGACCACCGGCTTCCCCTGGAAGGCGAACCTCGCCCTCTACGCCCAGGCGCTCGGCAAGGAGGCCGAGGCCAAGAAGGCGCTGACCGACTACGAGGCCCGCGCGGCCAGGCTCGGCGAGGCGATCAAGGCCAAGAACGGCGGCACGGAGCCCACCGCCTCGGTCGTCCGCTTCGTGGCCGGCCCGACCCGCCTGTACGCCAAGGCCTCCTACAGCGGCGTCGTGCTGAAGGACGTCGGCCTGGGCCGCCCCGCCTCCCAGGACGTGGACCAGAACATCATCGAGGTCAGCGCCGAGCAGATCAACCAGGCCGACGCCGACCTGGTCTTCGTCACCGTCGCCGACGACCCGACCAAGACCAAGCAGAGCGAGGTCCAGGGCACGCCGGTCTGGCAGGGCCTGAACGCCGTCAAGAACAACAAGGTCTTCAACGTGCCGGACGAGACCTGGATGTCCGGCATCGGCGTCCAGGCCGCCGAGGCCATGCTCGGCGACATCGCCAAGGCCGCCGGCGTCGACGCGCCCAAGTAGCCCCACCCCCGGGCGCGAGGGGGCGGGCACCCACCGCCCCGCCCCCTCGTTCCCCGCCCCTCGCACCCTCGTGGCCGGCCTCCCCGCCCGGCTCCCAGCCCCCTCGTCCCCAGTCACGGAGAGGCCCGACATGCGGCTCTACCTGCTCGCCCTCAACCCGACCGACTCGGTCACCCAGGGTTTCCTGCCGGCCGCCGCGCGGCTCGGACTCGACGTCACGGTGCTCACCGACCACGCCGAGCCCCACCGCCGCGCCTACGCCGCGCTGGCGTCCGCGCCGGACGTGGTGGAGTGCGACGTCCGGGACTTCCGCGAGGTGATCGGGCTGATCTCCCGGCGGGACGCGCCCGACGCGGTGTTCAGCAACAGCGACCACCTGCAGACCCAGACCGCCCTGGCCGCCGAGTACTTCGGTCTCGCGGCCAAGGACTGGAAGGCGACCCTGCGGGCCAAGAACAAGGGCGAGCTGCGCCGTCACCTGGCCGCCGCCGGCCTGGACGCCGTCCGCTCCTTCGAGCTCGACCCCGGCCAGGACCCGGCCGTGCTGCGGGAGTTCGCCATCCCGTTCCCGGTCGTGGTCAAGCCGCGCGAGGGCGTCGCCAGCGAGGACGTCTCGCTGGTCGCCGACGCCGAGGAGCTGGAGCGGCGCTGCACGCAGATCCAGCACCGGCGCCCCGGCGCGGCCCTGGTCGTCGAGGAGTTCCTGGACGGGCAGTTGTGCACCCTGGAGACGCTCGGCGACGCCAAGCGGCGCCACGTCCTCGGCGGCTTCCGGACCAGGCTCTCCCCTCCCCCGGACTTCATCGAGGAGATGCTGGAGTTCGTCCCCGCCCACCCGCGGCCGGTGGTCGAGCAGGTCCTCGCCCAGCTCGACGCCGTGGGCGTCGGGCTCGGCGCCTGCCACACCGAGTTCGTCGTGCAGCCGGACGGCCGGGCCCGGATCATCGAGGTCAACTACCGTGCCATCGGCGACCAGTGCGACCTGATGCTCGCCGAGATCCTCGACATCCCGCTGTTCGAGCTCATCCTCGCCGCGCACCTCGGCCAGGAGCTGCCCGAGGACCTCGCCGAGCGCTGCGCGGCCACCCGGCGACGAGCCCGCAACGAGGCGGTCTGCGCGGACCGGCCGGGCACCCTCACCGCCGCACCCGGCCCCCACGACGAGGAGCGCGACGGCGTCCGGCTCGCCTACTCGCCGATGCGCCCGCTCGGCGAGCGCCACGAGCACTACCGCACCAACCGGGACTACCTCGGTGTGATCTGGGCCGTCGGCACCGACCAGGGCGCCGTGGACGCCGCCGTCGCCCGCTTCGTCGCGGCCAACCGCTGGGAGATCACCCCGTGAGCGCCGCCACCGGCCCCGACGCGCCGCCCGACACCCGGCCCGTCGCCGAGCAGTTGACCCTGCGGGTGCTCTCCGCGCTGCTGCGCGAGGACGTGCTCGGGCTGCGCACCCGCAGCACCCCGCAGGACCGGGCCGACGGCCGGTGGCTGGTGCTGACGGACACCGCGCTCGCCCTGCCCGTCGCCGCGGAGGGCTTCCAGAGCGAGTACGCGGCCCGGCTCCCGCTGCTGGAGCTGGACGGCACCCCGCTGCTCGGGCTGGACGCCGTCCTGACGGCCCTGACCGCTCTCGCCGAGGCCGAGGACCGGCCCGGCTGGGCGGCCTTCACCGAGGAGTGCCGGCAGACCCTCGCCACCATGGAGCTGCACGAACGCGCCCGCACCGAGGTGCACACCGCCCTCACCGACCTGTACGGCGCGGACCCGGCGAACTGGAGCGGCCCCGCCGCCACCCTGGGGCACGACGCCCTGGCCGCCCACCTCGACCACCCGGTCTACCCCACCGCGCGCGGCCGCTCCGGCCTCACCGAGCCCCAGCTGCGCGCCTACGCACCGGAGTTCCACCCGGCCTTCGAGCTGCGCTGGCTCGCCGTCCCGGCCGGCACCCTCACCGTGCACGGCGACCGGCCGCTGCCCAGCTGGTGGCCCACCCCGAGCTGGCTCGGCCTCGACCTGGCGGGCGGCGACGACGCCTGGACCACCCTGCCCGTGCACCCGCTCACCGTGGGCGAGCCGCTCACCGAGGCACTGCGCGCCGCCGGCCTGGAAGGCCGCGCCGTCCTCGCCGACCGCCCGTACCTGACCGTCGTGCCCACCCTCTCCATGCGGACGGTGGCCGTCGCCGACGACCCCGCGCACCACCTCAAGCTCCCGCTCGCGACCGCCACCCTGGGCCGACTCAACCGCCGCACCATCAAGCCCGGCACGCTGCTCGACGGCGCGGCCGGCCAGCGGCTGATCGAGGCCGTACTGGCCCGCGAGCCCCGCTTCGCCGACCGGATCCTGCACGCCGACGAGCAGAGCTGGGCGCACGCCGATCACGAACTGCTCGCCGTCCTGCTGCGCCGCTACCCCGCCGACGCCGGCCTGGAGAGCGCCGTCACCGTCCCGCTGGCCGCCCTGCTGGCCACCGCTCCCGGCGGACGCCTGGTGATCGACCACCTCGCCGACCGCTTCCACGGCGGCGACCCGGTCGCGCTCTTCGACGCCCTGCTGGAGCTGCTGCTCGACTGGCAGGCCACCCTCTTCGGCTACGGCATCGCGCTGGAGTCCCACCAGCAGAACACCTCCCTGGTGTTCGACCGGGACGGCGGCCTGCGGCTGCTCTACAAGGACGACGACGGGCCGCGGGTCCACACCGGCCGGCTCGCCGCCACCCTGGGCGACAGCGCGCCCGACCGTGCGGAGTTCGACGACGCCCGGATCTTCGGCGACGGCGACGGGCCGCTGACCGATGTCTTCGCCACCATCACCGGCCACCTCTGCACCGGCGCGCTGGCGTTCGGCCTCGCCACCCACGGCCGCGCCGAACTCGACGACCTGCTCGCCCTGTTGCGCAAGCGCCTGACCGAGGCCACCGACCGGATCGGGCCGGCCGGCGAGCCGCTGCGCGCGGCCCTGCTGGACGCCGAACGGCTGCCGGTCAAGGCGATGGTGACGGCCGGGACGCTGCTCACCAAGCAGCGTTCGGGCGCCGCCGACATCAACAAGCACTACACCGACGGGCCCAACTACCTCCGCACCGGCGCCACGGGCACCGCCGGAGCCACCCGATGAGCGTCGACACCCTGCCGCAGCACCCCGCCAGCACCACCGCACGCCCCGAAGGGCTCGGCCGGCGCCAGGTGCACGCGGTGGCCGCCTGCTACTTCGTCGCCTCCTTCGCCGCCCTCGGCCTGCCGCCGTACCTGACCGCCATCCTGCCCGCCCTGGGCGACCCGCAGGGCCGGTGGGCGGGCGTGCTCTACATCGTCCCGACCGTCTTCAGCGCCCTCGGCGGCCCGCTCTGGGGCCGGCTCGCCGACCGCTTCGGCCGCAAGCGGCTGCTACTGCGCGCCCAACTCGGGCTCACCGTCTCGTTCCTGCTCGCCGGCGCCGCCGACAGCCTGCCCGCGTTCACGCTCGCCCTCGTCCTCCAGGGCTTCCTCGGCGGCACCTTCGCCGCCACCAACGGCTACCTCGCGGCCGCCCTCGACGGCTCGAAGCTCTCCCTCGCGCTGACCCTGATGCAGGGCAGCGCCCGCGCCGCGCTGGTCGCCGCGCCGATCCTGGTCGGCGCGCTCTCCCCGTGGATCGACCCGCACCGGCAGTACCTGCTGATGGCCGTACTGCCGCTGACCGCCGCCGTGTTCCTGTCGCTCCTGCCGGAGCCGACCCGCACCGCCGGGAGCGGCGGCGAGGGCGCCGACACCGACACCCGCGCCGGCGACGCGACGACCCCCGCCGTCGAGGCCCCCCAACCGGCCCCGATCGGCCTGCTCTACACCTTCGAGTTCGCGTTCGTCTTCGCCACCATCATCTCCTTCCCCTATCTGATATCCCTGGCGCAGGAGCGGCTCCCCGGAGTCTCCGGCACCACCACCGGCATCCTGTTCGCCCTGCCGCACCTGTGCTACCTGGCGTTCGCCGCCCGCACCCACGCCGCCTTCCTCACCCGCCCGCACACCGGCATCGCGCTGGGCTTCGGCTTCGTCGCCCTCGGCCTGGCCGGGCACGCCCTCGCCCACTCACTGGCGGCGTTCGTCGCCGTCCGCCTGCTGCTCGGCGCAGGGCTCACCCTCGGCCTGGTCTGCCTCTCGGTGCTGGCCGCCGAGGCCGCCCGGGGCCGGGCACCGGGGCGGATGTTCGGCACCCTCGAATTCATCTCCAAGGGCGGCGCCGTGGCCGCCGGCGCCGTGGCCGCGCTGGTCAACGGCCGCTTCGGCGCCGCCGCCCCCGTGCTGGTCGGCACCGCCGCCGCACTGCTCGCCGCCGCCGCGGCCACCGCACTCGTCCTCCCGTCCCGCACGCGCTGGAGTAGTCGCCGATGAATCACGAACTGCCCACCCCCGACCACGCGGTGGCCCACACCCTGCTCAACTGCCTGCTGCGCGAGGTCTCCGGCCCGGAACACCAGAGCGCCGTCACGGACGGCCGGCTGCTGCTGCGCCTGCCCCGGCGCGGCGTCCTGCTCCGGGTCGCCCTGCGCCGCACCTCGCTGCTCGGCGCGCACCGCTTCACCGGCCCGGTGGAGGAGGAACGGGCCACGGGCTGGGCGCCGTTGGCCTGGCAGGAGCTCGCCGGGCACGTCCAGGACGAGCTGGAGCTGCGCACCGGCACGGTGAACGAGGAGTTCCTGGACCAGCTGGCGTCCAGTCACGCGGGCGTGCGGGCCGGACTGGAGGACCGGCCGGCGCCGGGCCCGGACCGCTACCTGGAGTCCGAGCAGGCCCTGCTGTTCGGCCACCGCTTCCACCCCGCGCCCAAGTCCCGCTCGGCCGAACGCGGCGACTGGCGCTCCTACGCTCCCGAGTCGCGCGCCGAATTCCGGCTGCGCCACCTCGCCGTGCGGCAGGAACTGATCGCGCAGTCCTCACTGGACGCCTCGGCGACGGCGCTGCTGGACGGCCTGGGCGAGGTCCCCGCCGGCTACCGGCTGCTGCCCGCCCACCCCTGGCAGTACGAGCTCCTCGCCGACCACCCGCTGCTGCGCGGCGCCCTGGAGAGCGGGGACGTCCTCGACCTCGGGCCGGGCGGTGAGCCGTTCGCCGCGACCGCCTCGGTGCGCACCCTGTACGGCGCGGGCGCGTTCCTGAAGTTCAGCCTCAACGTGCGGATCACCAACTGCCTGCGCAAGAACGCCGCCTACGAGCTGACCGGAGCCGTCGCGCTGACCCGGCTGCTGGCCCCCGCGCTGGGCGACCTCGCCGAGCGCTACCCGGACGCCGCGGTGCTGCGCGAGCCGGCCTTCCGCACGCTGGCCCTGCCGGGCGCGGACGGCCTCCCGGACCGGTCCCTGTTCGAGGGCTTCGGCCTGATCGTCCGCGAGGGCTTCGCCGGCGTGCTGCGCCCCGGCGTCACCCCGCTGCTGGCCGCCGCCGTCGCCGACGAGCACCCGACCAGCTCCGCGCACATCTCGCGGCTGCTCGGCCCGGACGCCGGCGCCGAGGAGGCGCTCGACTGGTGGACGGACTACCTGCGGCTGCTCGTCCCCCCGGTGCTCGCCGCCTACTTCGACCACGGCGTGGTGCTGGAGCCGCACCTGCAGAACGTGCTGATCGGCGTCGACGACGCCGGGCGGCCCGCCCAGGTGCTCTTCCGCGACCTGGAGGGCACCAAGCTCGTCCCCGAGCGGAACGCCGCGCTGCTCGCCGCCCTGCCGCCCGAGGTGGCCGGCCCGATGGCCTACGACGCCGAGCGCGGCTGGGACCGGGTGGTCTACTGCCTGCTGGTCAACCACGTCGCCGAACTGCTGGCCGCGCTCGCCGACCGCCACCCGGCCGCGGAGGCCGCCCTGTGGGAGGCCGTCCGGGGCGCCCTGGAGGAGTACGCCGACGCGCACGGCCGCCCGCCCCGGCTGCGCGCCCTGCTGGCCGGGGTCCCGCTGCCGGCCAAGGCCAACCTGCTCACCCGCTGGGAGCGCCGGCCCGACCGCGAGGCGGGCTACGTCCGCCTGCCGTCCCCGCTGGCCGGCTGCGTCCTGGCCGAGGCGGAGGCGGCGCGGCTGCCCCTGCAGGCCGGCCGCACGCCGGCCTGGAGCAGCCGGTGAGCACCGCCGTCCCCGCCGTCCACCCGCACGGGCCCGCCCCGGCGCCGACCGCCCCCGCCCCCGCCCCCGCCCCCGCCCCCACCTGGAGTACCCGATGACCGACGCCGTACGCCGGCACGTCGCCACGCTCGCCCCGGAGGCGCTGCCCGCGTACGTCTACGACCTGGCGGCGTTGCGCGCGCACGCCGCCGCCGTCCGGGCCGCGCTGCCGGCACGCGTCGAGCTGTACTACGCCGCCAAGGCGAACCCGGAGGCGCCCGTGCTGGCCGCGCTGCGCGCCGCGGTCGACGGCTACGAGGTCTCCAGCGGCGGCGAGCTGGCCCACGTCCGGCAGGCCGTTCCGGACGCGCCGCTGGCCTTCGGCGGGCCGGGCAAGACGCCCGCCGAGATCGCGGCCGCCCTCGACGCCGGGGTGCACCGCTGGCACGTCGAGAGCGAGCAGGAGCTGCACCGGCTCGCCGCCGCCCTGACCGACCGCCCGGACGCCGGGGTGGACGTCCTGCTGCGGGTCAACCTGCCGGTGGGCGCGGGCGCCCTGGACGCGGTGGCGCTCGCGATGGGCGGCCGCCCGACCCCGTTCGGGCTGGACCCGGACCGCGCCGAGGCCTGCGCCCGCCTGCTGACCGACCCGCTCGGGCCGCTCGGCCCGCTGCTCCCGCGGCTGCGCCTGCGCGGCGTGCACGCCCACCTGGCGAGCGGCCTGGCGGCGGCGGAGCAGCTGGCCGTCGCCGAGCAGATCGTCGACTGGTCGGCCCGGACGGCGGACCGGCACGGATTCGCCCTGACGGAGGTCAACGTGGGCGGCGGCATGGCCGTCGACTACGCCGACCCGGACGCGCGCTTCGACTGGACGGCCTTCGGCGAGGGCCTGGCGAAGCTGCTCGACCGCCACCCCGGGCTGACCCTGCGGATCGAGCCCGGCCGCGCGCTGACCGCCCACGGCGGCTGGTACGCCACCGAGGTGCTGGACGTGAAGCAGAGCCACGGCGAGGACTTCGCGGTCGTCCGCGGCGGCACCCACCACCTGCGCACACCGGCCACCCGGGGGCACGACCAGCCGTTCGCCGTCCTGCCGGTCGACGCCTGGCCGCACCCGTGGCCGCGCCCGGCCGTCACCACCGGCCGCGCCACCCTGGCCGGCCAGCTCTGCACCCCGAAGGACGTCCTCGCGCACGCCGCCCCGGCGGCGCGGGGCCTGCGGACGGCGGACCGGGTGCTCTTCGCGATGGCCGGCGCCTACGCGTGGAACATCTCCCACCACGAGTTCCTGATGCACCCCCGCCCGGGCTTCCACTACCTGGACGAGGACGGCGCGGCGGACCGGCGCACCGACGGCTGACCGCCGCGAACGGCCGGGCCGGGCGGCGCCGCCCGGAGCCCCCGGCGGCGGGCGCTCCAGGGGCTGGCGAAGGTCCACACCGCACTGACGTGCGAAAGTGGTAGCCAGCGAAGGGAGCGCGCAACGTGCTGATGGACAGGGTGGCGGAGATTCTCGCCGAGACGTCGGCCGAGGTGGTGGAGCCGCGGTTCCGCGCGCTGGCCGCCGGCGAGGTGATGGAGAAGGCCCCCGGCGAGGTCGTGACCATCGCCGACCGCGAGGCCGAGGTGATCATCGAACGCCGGCTGCGCGAGCTGCTGCCCGTCCCGGTGGTCGGCGAGGAGGCCGTCGCCGCCGACCCGGACCTCGCACGGGCGCTGCACTCGGAGCCCGCCGCCTGGCTGGTCGACCCGGTCGACGGCACCTCGAACTTCATCGCCGGCCGCCCCGACTACGCCGTGATGGCCTCGCTGGTCCGCTCCGGGCAGACCGTCGCCTCCTGGATCTGGCAGCCGGCCACCGCCACCTGCTACACCGCCGAGCTGGGCTCCGGCGCCTGGCGCAACGGCCACCGCCTGACCCGGACCCCCGCGGCCGGCGCGCCCACCCGGTGGCGCGGCGCGCTGAAGAGCCGCTTCCTGGAGCCGGAGCTGCGCCGGAGCCTGGAGGCGAACGCGGCGGCCGGCCTCGGCGAGATCACCCCCGGCCGCAACGCCGCCGGGGTCGAGTACCCGGACGTCGCCGAGGGCGCACTGGACTTCATCCTCTACTGGCGCACCCTGCCCTGGGACCACGCGCCCGGCTCGCTGCTGGTCACCGAGGCCGGCGGGGTCTCCGCCCGGCTCGACGGCACCCCCTACCGGCCGGAGGCGCCGGGCTGCCAGGACGGCCTGCTGGTCGCCGCCGACCCGGAGAGCTGGGAGCGCACCCGCGCCGTCCTGCTCGGCCACTGAGGCCCGTCCGACAGGTCCGAGGCGTCCGGCAGGCGCGGCCCGTCCGGCAGGCGCCCCGACAGGCCCTCCGGCAGGCGGGCCCGGCTACCAGAGCACCGGGAGCCGCTCCGGCAGGCGCTTGATGAAGCCGGGCCGCCAGGCCAGCTGCTCGACCGGCAGCGCGAGCCGCAGGCCCGGCAGGCGCTCGACCAGCGCCGTGATCGCGATCTCGGCGTGCGTGCGGCCGAGCGCCGAGGCCGGGCAGAAGTGGCGGCCCGCGCCGAAGGCCAGGTGCGGGTTGTCGGCCCGGTCGAAGTCGATCCGCTCCGGCTCCGGGAAGACGGCCGGGTCGTGGTTCGCCCCCTCGACCAGGACCAGCACCAGCTCGCCCGTCTTCACCAGCACCTCGCCGACCTCGACGTCCGCCAGCGCGATCCGGGGCAGCGCGTCGCCGATCGACAGGTTGACCCGCAGCAGCTCGTCCACCGCCGGCGCGATCAACGCCGGCTCGCGGCGCAGCCGTTCGGCCAGCTCGGGCCGGCGGGCGAGGTGGAGGACGGCATGCAGCAGGAACGACGAGGTGGAGACGGCGCCCGCGCCGAACAGCGAGAGCGCGACGGTGGCCAGCAGCTCGTCCCCGACCCGGTCCGAGACGTCCGGGGAGCGGCGCAGTTCGGCGAACCGGCCGAGCAGGCCCTGCGTGGGCTCCGGGTCGGCGCCGAGCCGGTCCCGCACGTAGGCGAGGTCCTTGTACCAGTTGGGCGCGGAGCCCTCGAACGGCACCGGGCTGGTGAGGAAGGCGACGTCGATGCCCGCCATCAGCCGCCGCCAGTCCTCGACGGGCAGGCCGAGCAGCCGGCAGTGCAGGGCGGCGGAGTAGGGCTCGGCGAAGCCGTCCCGCAGATCGGCGGGGGCGCCCTGCCCGACCAGGGCGTCGATCAGCCGGTGCGCCTCGGCCCGCAGCCAGCCGTCCAACTCCTTGTCCGCACGCGGCGAGAGCGTCTTCATCACCGCGTTGCGCAGGCCGGCGCTGTTGATGTTGCCCATGTTGTTCACCACCTCGGGCGGGATGGTCAGCGCGTACTGGCGCGGGACGCCGGGGTTGGCGGTGTCCTTGAGGCTGAAGCGCTCGTCCTCCAGCACCTGCTTGGCCAGCGCGTAGCTGCTGACCAGCCAGGCCGGGTCGCCGGTCATGGTGCGGACCCGGGCGACGGGCTGCTCCGCGCGCAACCGGTTCGCCTCCTCGGGCAGGACGTCGCCTCGGCGGGAGAGCGGGAAGGTGAGTTCGGGCACGGGTGTACTCCCTGGGATCGGGCACGGAGACGGGCACGGGCACGGGCGGGCGGGGCAGGTGACCGGGGACGGGCGGGCGGCCGGACGCGGGTGCGAGCACGGACGGATGGCCGGACGCGGGGCGGCAGTGTCGGCGGGTGGGCGCGGTCAGGCCGCGCGGTTCTCGGCGACGGCGCCCACGACGGCCGTCGGTGCGGCCGGGCGGACCACCGCGTAGGCCTGGCCGGGCGCCGCCCGCAGGCCCTCCTCACGGCCGAACAGCACCGGGGTGAGCGGGAGTCGGAGGTGGTAGCAGCTGACCGAGGAGGGCACGCCCAGCAGCGCCGGGGTGTCCAGGAAGAACGGCAGCTCGGCGGCTATGTACCGCAGGCCGGCGGCGAGTTGGGGTTCGTTCGGGGCGAGCCCCTCGTCCAGCCGGGCGGCCAGGAAGCCGCGCGCCATGGCCTCGGCGGCCGCCCGGAACTCCCGGTCGCCGCGGAGCGCCTCGACGGCCTGCCGGTGCAGCCGCCGGTAGGCGGGGTGACCGGTGAACTCGGAGAGCGCGTGCGTCCGGACGCCGTCACGGGGGCCGGCCTCCTCGACGCCGCGGGCGATCCGCCGCGCGGTGGCCTTGATCTCCTTGTCGGCGCGCCGCCGGGCGTGCTCGGGGGTGTAGCCGAAGGACTCGTACTGGGCCTCGACGTGCAGATCGGCTTGGACGATGTCGATCCGCTCGAAGAACTCCAGCCCCCACCCGATGAGTTCGGCGATCCGGCGGTGACTGAAATAGCTGTTTCCCGGACTGACGCCGATGAGCAGGTGCTCGCCCCGGCGCCAGATCTCCCGGCAGCGGCCGGAGAACGGAAAAGCCTCGTACGCGGTCGGATCGACGGGTGTGGCACGTTCGCCCGGGAGGGTTTCGCGCATGCCTTGCCTCCGCTTCGCAGGAATGGTCACAGGACTGACTTCAGGTGGTCCGCGCGGTTTTACCGGGATTCACAGAAGTGCACGACGGAGAGGCGGAGTTCACCCGGAGGTAGGGGTGGGCTCACCGCATGCGGATGACGCGCGCCTGGTCAGGCGGCCTGCCCCGGGGAGCCGTGTGCTCTTGGTGGGGCGGCGACCACATGAAGTTACCGCCGCCGTTCGGGATCACCGCAAGCCCTGCCGAGGGGTTGGCGGGTTCTGATCACCGGGCGGCCTGAATCAGCCTGTACTCCTCCGGAAAGGTATGTCCACGGAGGCTTTCCGGGGGCGGCCGAATATCCCCCGGACAGCATGGCACGCCAGTGTGGCTTCCTCCAACATCCGCCCCTGAAAAGGGCTTTGTCTTTGCGCCGGTGGGTCGGCCGCGCGCGGTGGCTAGCCGGCCGCGATGTCCCGCCCGGTCCGGACCACCCGGCCCAGCAGGGCGCCGACCTCGGCGGCGGTGGTGTGCGGATTGAGCAGCGTCAGCTTCAGCCGGACCCGGCCCGGCCCCTCGCCGGGCAGTTCGGTCCGGCCGACGACGGCGCGACCGGTGCGCAGCAGCGTCCGGCGCAGCTCGCCGTTGATCGCGTCGAGGGCGGCCCGGCCGGCGGCGTCCGTGTCCGGGTGGCCCGGCGGGCGGTAGCGGAACACCACGGTGGTGAGGACGGGTTCGGCGTACAGCTCCAGCTCGGGCTCCGCCCGGACGGCCTCGGCGGCGTCCAGCGCCAGCTGGTGGCAGGCGTCGACGAGCCGGCCGAGTCCGGCGCGGCCGAGGGTGCGCAGGGTGACGGCGATCTTGAACGCGTCGGCCCGCCGGGTGGTGCGCAGCGAGCGGCCCAGCAGGCTGGGGTAGCCGGCCTGTTCGTCGTCGGCCGGGTTGAGGTACTCGGCGCGGCGGGCGAGCGAGACGTAGGTCTCGGCGCGGCGGACCAGGAAGATCCCGGCGGCGGCGGGCTGCCAGCCGAGCTTGTGCCAGTCGAGCGAGACGGAGTCGGCGCGGGCGATGCCGTCGAGCAGCGGGGCGAGGCGGTCCGAGAGCAGCGCGCCGCCCCCGTACGCGGCGTCCACGTGCAGCCAGGCGCCGTAGCGGGCGGCGAGGTCGGCGGCGGTGTGCAGCGGGTCGATCGCGCCGGTGTCGGTGGTGCCGGCCGTGGCCACCACGGCGATCGGGGTCTGTCCGGCCCAGCTGACCTCGGCCAGGGCGCGCGCCAACCCGTCCGGGTCCATCCGCAGTTCGCGGTCGACGGGGACGGGGACAACGGCGCGTTCACCGAGGCCGAGCAGTGCCGCGGCGCGCTGGACGGAGAAGTGCGCGGCGCGCGAGACGATGATCCGCGGCTCGACGCCGGCCGGGATGCCGTCCAACTCGACGATGCCGTCGAGCTTCTGGTCGCGGGCCAGCATCAGGCCCATCAGATTGGACTCGGTGCCGCCGGAGGTGAGCACCCCGGCCGCGCCGGCCGGGTCGTAGCCGACCAGGGCGGCGAGTTCGGCGAGCAGCGCCGTCTCCAGCGCCGTCGCGGCGGGGGCCTGGTCCCAGGAGTCCTGCGAGGGGTTCAGGGCGCTGACGGCGAGGTCGGCGGCGGCCGCGACGGCCAGCGGCGGGCAGTGCAGATGGGCGGCGCAGGCGGGGTCGGCGGGGTCGGCGGCGCCGTGGGCGAGCAGTTCGGTGAGCCGGGCGAGCGCCTGCGGGCCGTGGGCGTCCGCCAGCCCCGCGACGGCCAGGGCGGCGAGTTCCTCGGGCCGGCCGGCGGGCAGCGGACCGGCCCGGCGGGCGGCCCCGGCGCCCAGTGCGTCCAGCACGTCGGCGAGCAGGGGAGCGAGCGCCGCCGGGCCGGCGACGCCGCCCGCCAGCGCCGCCGGCGAGGCGGCCGGGGCGGGCCCGGGAACGGCGGCGAGCCGTGCGCCGGGATCGTCGGCGGGGTGGCCGGGGTCGCCCGGGGTGGTCACCGTGCCCCCGCCGCGGCCGCCGCGATGGCGTCGGCGAGGCGGTCGAGCACGGCGGCGGCCTGCTCGTCGGTGACGGTGAGCGGCGGCAGCAGCCGCAGGACGGCGTCGTGCCGGCCGCCGAGTTCGACGATCAGGCCGCGGGCCAGGCAGGCCTCGCGGACCTTGACGGCGAGCGCGGGCGCGGCCGGGCGGGCCCCGCAGGCGTCCGGTTCGGCCTCCGGGTCGACGAGTTCGACACCCAGCATCAGCCCGCGGCCGCGCACGTCGCCGATCACCGGCAGCTCGCCGGCCAGTGCCCGCAGCCGCTCGACCATCCGGGCGCCGACCAGTTCGGCGCGCTCGGCCAGGCCGTTCGCGGTGACGTACCGCAGGGTGGCCGCGCCGGCCGCCATGGCGAGCGTGTTGCCCCGGAAGGTGCCGGTGTGCGCGCCGGGCCGCCAACTGTCGTACTCCTCGCGGTAGACGACGACGGCGAGCGGCAGGCTGCCGCCGATCGCCTTGGAGAGCACCATGGCGTCCGGGACGATGCCGCTGTGCTCGACCGCCCACATCGCGCCGGTGCGGCCGACCCCGGTCTGCACCTCGTCGACGATCAGCGGGATGCCGCGCTCGGCGGTGATCCGGCGCATCGCGCGCAGCCAGCCGTCGGGGGCGGGGACGACGCCGCCCTCGCCCTGGACCGCCTCCAGGATCATCGCTGCGGGCCGGACCACGCCGCCCGAGGGATCGTCCAGCAGCCGCTCGGCGTAGGTAGCGGCGAGCTCGGCGCCCGCCTCGCCGCCGACGCCGAACGGGCAGCGGTAGCCGTACGGGTAGGGCAGCCGGACCACCTCGCCACCGCCCGGCAGGGGCTCCTTGACGGCGACGTTGCCGGTCAGCGCGAGGGCCCCGGCCGTCATGCCGTGGTAGGCGCCGGTGAAGGCGAGGGCGCCGGAGCGGCCGGTGGCGGTCTGCATCAGCTTGAGCGCGGCCTCGACGGCGTCCGTCCCCGCGGGGCCGCAGAAGTGCACCCGGGCCCGCCGGCCGAACTCCTTCGGCAGGCTCTGGAACAGGGCGGTGGTGAAGTCGTCCTTCTCGGCGGCGGCGAGGTCCAGCAGGTGCAGCGGCGCGCCGCTGTCCAGGGTGCGGCGGATCGCCTCCAGCACCACCGGGTGGTTGTGGCCGAGCGCGAGCGTGCCGGCTCCGGAGAGGCAGTCCAGGTAGCGGCGGCCGTCGGCGCCCTCGACCGTCATGCCGTTGGCGCGCACCGGGACGATCGGGAACGAGCGGGCGTAGGTGCGGGCGGCGGACTCACGGATCCGCTGGCGGCGCAGGATGGCGTCACCCGGGGCCTGGGCGGGGACGGCGGCGGACCCGGTGGCGGGGACGGCGGCGAGCGTCAAGGCGAACTCCCAAGAAGTTAGGTAAGCCTAACTTTACTTCCCTGACCTGGCCGGATACGCCCCGGGTGGCGAGAACCACCCGAGCGGGTGACGCGGGGCCCGCCTCCCCAACGAGCGGAGCGGCCGCGGGTTACGGCCGGCGCGCTACCCTCGCCCCCATGTCGCCCTCACCCTCGCCCCCGCCTGGCGCTCCCGACGCTCCCGACGCCGAGTACGCCGCCGAACTGGCCCGCACCCGCGCGTTCTTCGGCGCCCGCGCCGCCGGCTGGGACGCCAAGTTCCCCGGCGACGGCCCCCGCTACGCCGCCGCGATCGCCGAACTCGGCCTGCGCCCGGGCGACTCCGTCCTGGACGCCGGCTGCGGCACCGGCCGCGCACTCCCCCTGCTGCGCGCGGCGGTCGGCCCCGACGGCCGGGTGTTCGGCGCCGACATCACCCCCGAGATGCTGCACGAGGCCGACGCCCGCCACCCCGGCACCGCGTCCCTGCTGCTCGCCGACTGCGCCCGGCTCCCGCTGCCCGACGCCGCCCTGGACGCCGTCTTCGCCGCCGGCCTGATCTCCCACCTCCCCGGCCCCGCCCTGGCCCTGCGCGAACTCGCCCGCGTCACCCGCCCCGGCGGCGTGCTCACCCTCTTCCACCCCGTCGGCCGGGCCGCCCTGGCCGCCCGCCACGGCCGCGAGCTCACCCCCGACGACCTGCGCGCCGAGCCCAACCTGCGCCCGCTGCTGACCGCCACCGGCTGGCGACCGGCCGGCTATACGGACACGGACGACCAGTACCTCGCACGGGCGATCCGGGTCACCCCGTAGTTGACACCGCCGGTGGTAACCTGGCCGCATGTCCGAGCAGATGGATGCCGAGCCGACCTCGCGCCCGGTGAAGAAGTACAGCGTTTCCATGCCCGAGGACGTGGCCGAGGAGGTGCGCGCCATAGTCGGCAAGGGCTCGTTCAGCGCCTACGTGACTGCCTCTGTCCGGAGACAGCTAGAGCGCCGACGCCTCGCCGAACTCGTGGAAGACCACATCGCGAACTTCGGCGAGCTCCCGGAGACATCACGGGCCCAGGCCGCCCGAAACTTCGAAGAGGCAGAGCGGAGGCACGCGCAATGGCTCGCCGAACAAGCGGACGAGACCCGGGCCAGTTGAGCGAAGGCGCCCTGGTGCTCGATTTCCAGGGCCTGTCACTGGCAATCGAGGGCAGCCCCGTTGTCGGTGCCCAGTTGGAACATGCACGAACGCACGACATCGAGGTCGTCGTCAGCACGCTGACCCTGGTCGAGGCCATGAACCCCCAGCGGTTCCAACCCCGCTGGCACTACGTCATCTCCAAGATCCGCGTCGAGGAGGTCACTCGACAGCTCACCGACCAGGCCGTGGCTCTGCTGAGATCTGCCGGACTGCACGGCCACAAGTACGCCATCGATGCCGTCGTCGCCGCCACCGCCATGGCGCAGCACGGGCCCACCATGCTCCTCACCAGCGACATGGACGACATGGCGAAGCTCTGCGACAAGCGGATCATGCTGATCCCGGTCTGACGCCTCCCCCGCCGCCCGTCCAGCGGTAGCAGAGCTCCGGGCGGCCGACGTTGCCGTACTGCGGCTCGCGGGCGGCGAGTCCGGTGTCGACGAGGTGTTCGAGGTAGCGGCGGGCGGTGATCCGGGAGACCCCGGCGGCGGTGCCGGCGGCCGCCGCGGAGATCCCGGTGCGGGCCTCGCGCAGGACGGCGGCGACGGTGTCCAGGGTGGGGGCGCTGAGCCCCTTGGGCAGGGCGGTGCGCTCCGGGGTGCGCAGCAGCGCGAGCGCCTGGTCGACCTCGTCCTGACCGGTGGCCTCGCCGGTGCGGCCCAGGGTGTCGCGGTAGCGGGCGTAGCGCTCCAGCCGGTCGTGCAGGGCGGCGGCGCCGAACGGCTTCAGCAGGTACTGGACGACGCCCGCCGAGACGGCCTGGCGGACCATCGCGAGGTCCCGGGCCGAGGTGACGGCGATGACGTCGGTGGTGTGGCCGGCCGCGCGCAGGGTGCCGCAGAGCTGCAGGCCGTGCCCGTCCGGCAGGTAGAGGTCGAGCAGGGTGAGGTCGACGGGCCGGCCGGCCGCCCGGGCGCGGTCCAGGAAGCGCAGCGCGTCGGCGCAGCTGTGCACCGTCCCGGCGGCGCGGAAGCCCGGTTCGCGCTGGACGTAGAGGGTGTGGGCGGCGGCGGCCACCGGGTCGTCCTCGACCACCAGGACGGAGATGTCGGGCCGGTCGGCGGGTCGCTCGGCCGGGCGGTTCACGACGCCACCGCTTCGGCCGCCCCGTGGCGCCGGGGCGGCCGGCTCAGCGGCAGCCGGACGGTGAGCACCGCGCCGCGGTCCCGGCCGACCTCGACCGTGCCGCCGTTGCGCCGGGCGGTCTGGGCGACCAGGGCGAGCCCGAGGCCGTGCCCGCGGCCGTCCTGCTTGGTGCTCCAGCCGCGCCGGAACACGTCCTCCACCGCGCCCGGGTCGATCCCGGCGCCGGTGTCGGCGACCCGCAGCAGCAGGTGGCCGCCGTCGACCCGGGCCGTGACGGTGACCTCGGGCTGGTCCGGATGCTCGGCGGCGCCGGCGATCGCGGCGTCCACCGCGTTGTCGACCAGATTGCCGAGGACGGTGATCAGGTCGCGGGCGGCGAGGCCGGGCGGCAGCACGCCGTCGTCGATCCGGCTGTCCTCGGTGAGCGTCAACTCCACGCCCCGCTCGGCCGCCTGGGCCGCCTTGCCGAGCAGCAGGGCGGCCAGCACCGGCTCGCCGACGGCCGCGACGACGCGGTCGGTGAGCCGCTGGGCGAGCGCGAGTTCGGCGGTGGCGAACTCCACCGCCTGCTCGTGGCGCCCGAGTTCGATCAGCGAGACGACGGCGTGCAGCCGGTTGGCGGCCTCGTGCGCCTGTGCGCCGAGCGCCTCGGTGAAGCTCTTCACGGAGTCCAGTTCGCCGGTGAGGGACTGCAGTTCGGTGTGATCGCGGAGGGTGACGACGCGGCCGAGGCCGGTGCCGATGGTGGAGGTGTTGAGCACCAGCACCCGCTCGGCGGTGAGGTGCACCTCGTCCCGGACCGGCGCGTCCCCCAGCACCGCGGCCACCAGGGCCTGCGGCAGCCCCAGCCCGTCGACCGGCCGCCGTTCCACCTCGCCCGCCAGTGCCAGGAGTTCACGGGCCGCGTCGTTGCAGAGCACCACCCGGTTCTTGCGGTCGAGCAGCACCAGGCCCTCGCGCACCGAGTGCAGGGTCGCCTGGTGGTACTCGTAGAGGTGGCTGAGCTCGGCCGGCCCCATGCCGTGGGTGTGCCGCCGCAGCCGGGAGTTGGCGAGGTAGGTGCCGAGCCCGCCGACGGCGAGCGCGGCCACGGCGACGCCGACCAGCGCGAGCAGCGGCCCGCGCAGCTGCGCCGAGATGGACTGCACCGTGATGCCCGCGCTGACCAGGGCGACCACCCGGTGCCGGTCGTCCAGGACCGGGGTGACCACCCGCACCGACGGCCCGAGCGTGCCGGTGTACGTCTCGCTGCGGGTCTCCCCCGCGAGCGCCCAGTCGATGTGCCCGAGGAAGGTCCTGCCGATCTGCTCGGGCAGCGGGTGCGTCCAGCGCACCCCCGCGGTGTCCATCACCGTGATGAACGAGACCCCGGTGCCCACCCGCACCTGCTCGGCGTAGGGCTGCAGGACGGCGGTCGGGTCCGGTCCGGCGACGGCGGCCCGCACCGACGGCGAGTCGGCCACCGAGCGGGCGACGGCGGTGACCTGGCGGCGGGCGGCGTCCTCGGTGCGGTCGGCGGTGAACAGGTAGGCCAGCACGGCGCCGCCGGCCACCACGGCGGCGACGATCACCACCTGGACGACGAAGAGCTGTCCGGCCAGGCTGCGCACCGGCCGGCGCGGCGAGGGGAGGGTGCGCGCGGACATGCCTGACAGTGTGCACCACCGCCGGCGCCCGGCAAGGGCCCCGCCCGGTCCGGCCCGACCCGGTGCGGGGTGTGAACTCTATGAACGCAAACGTGACCTCCGTCACGGCGCGGCCCATAGTCGGAGCGGCCCACCACCCGGGGCCGCCAGGACTGCAGGGCGAAGGAGCCGCAGATGTCGACCACTGGAGCAGGACCGCAGGCCGGAGGCAGACGCCGGGACCGCACGCACTACCTCTACCTCGCGGTGATCGCGGCGGTGGTGGCGGGCGTGGTGGTCGGACTGGCCGCGCCGTCGTTCGCGGTGGAGCTGAAGCCGATCGGGACCGGCTTCGTCAATCTGATCAAGATGATGATCAGCCCGGTGATCTTCTGCACCATCGTGCTGGGCATCGGCTCGGTGACCAAGGCGGCGAAGGTCGGCAAGGTCGGCGGGCTGGCCCTGGGCTACTTCCTCGCCATGTCGACCGTGGCGCTGGCCATCGGCCTGCTGGTCGGCAACCTGTTGGAGCCCGGCGGGGGGCTGCACCTGACCACCGCGCTGGCCAAGTCCGGCCACGCCCAGGCGGCCGCCGGGGGCGCCCAGTCCACCGCCGACTTCCTGCTCGGGATGATCCCGACCACCATGTTCTCGGCCCTCACCGAGGGCAAGGTGCTGCAGACCCTGCTGGTCGCCCTGCTGGCCGGCTTCGCCCTCCAGGCGATGGGCCCCGCCGGCGCACCGGTGCTGCGCGGGATCGAGCACCTGCAACGCCTGGTGTTCCGGGTCATGTCGATGATCATGTGGGTGGCGCCGATCGGCGCCTTCGGGGCGATGGCGGCGGTGGTCGGCGCGACCGGTACGGCCGCCCTGAAGAGCCTCGCCGTGATCATGATCGGCTTCTACCTCACCTGCGGGCTCTTCGTCGTCGTGGTGCTCGGCACGCTGCTGCGGCTGGTCGCCGGGGTGAACGTGTTCACCCTGCTGCGCTACCTCGGCCGCGAGTTCCTGCTGATCCTCTCCACCTCGTCCTCGGAGAGCGCACTGCCCCGCCTGATCGCCAAGATGGAGCACCTGGGCGTCAGCCGCCCGGTCGTCGGCATCACCGTGCCGACCGGCTACAGCTTCAACCTGGACGGCACCGCGATCTACCTCACGATGGCCTCGATCTTCATCTCCGAGGCGATGGACAAGCCGATGTCCGTGGGCGAGCAGTTGTCGCTGCTGGTCTTCATGGTGATCGCCAGCAAGGGCGCGGCCGGGGTCACCGGCGCCGGGCTGGCCACCCTCGCGGGCGGCCTGCAGTCGCACAAGCCGGCGCTGGTGGACGGGGTCGGCCTGATCGTCGGCATCGACCGCTTCATGTCCGAGGCCCGGGCGCTGACCAACTTCGCGGGCAACGCGGTGGCCACCGTGCTGATCGGGCACTGGACCGGCGAGTTCGACCGCGAGCGGGCCCGGCAGGTGCTGGCCGGCTCGCTGCCGTTCGACGAGCGGACGCTGGTGGACGCCCACGGCGCACCCGGTGCGCCGGATGCCGACGCCGCCGACACCCCCGACGCGCGGCCGGAGCCCGTCCCCGCCCAGGGCGGCGCCCCGAGCAGGACGGCCGTCTGAGCCACCGCCGCTCCCTCAGTCCCCCCGGTCCGGCGCCTCGCCCAACCCCCCGAGCGGCGCCGGGCCGGGGATTCGCACGTCCGCCCCGTCCGCCCCCGCCCGCGTCCTTCCCAGCCCGTCAGCGTCTGCCAACGCCCGTCAGAGCTCGTCGGAGCCACTGACCGCCCAGCTCAGGCCGCTCGCCGGATCCTCCAGCGCGACATGCAGATGGCGCAGCCCGTCCTCCGGATCGCACCAGGTGAAGCAGCGCATCCGGGCCACCAGGGCATTCACCTCCGCGCGGTGCGGCCCGCCGGCTCCGGCCATCGCACCGAGCGCCCGCCACAGTGCCAGCCGGCCCTGCGCCGAGCCGTGCGCCCGGTCCGCCACACCGGCCTGGAGCAGCACCGGGTAGGCGAGCGCGAAGGGCAGGTACCCGCCGGTGACCCGCCGCTGCGGGGCCAGCAGCGCGGCGGCCTTCGACGCCGGGCCCCGGGCGCAGACCACCTCCACCCAGTCCGCCAGCGCGGCCAGCGCCCGGGTCGCCCGCTGTCCGCGCAGCCGGCCGCCCGGCTCGGGCAACAGGACCGGGCCGAGGCCCTCGCGGGTGGCGGGCAGCGTCAGCAGCGCGCTGCGCGACCCGCCGGCCGGCAGGTAGTCCCGGACCCGTACCCCCTCGCCCCAGCCGGCCGACTCCCACGGCTCCAGCTGCAGCGGGACGCCCTCCGGATCCGGCTCGGCGCCGTAGGAGAGGTCCTCGCCGATCAGGATCCGGGTGTGCGCGACCAGCCGGCGCACCGGCGCCGGGCCGAGCAACGGGGCCAGCCGCAGCCAGGAGTGCCGGGTGGCGAGCACCTCCCAGAGCGGCCCGGCGTCGTGGTCCGCCGGGCCGGCGGCGGTACCGGGGCCCCCGTCGTGGTCGAACAGGCGGACGGCCAGTTCGGGCGGCGCGGTGTACGCGATCAGATGGCCGAGCGACGCGGTCTCCGCCGCCGCCCGGCCCTCGCCGTCGCGTGCCACGGCGAGGGCCCGGGCCCGCCGGTAGTGGCCGAGCAGCTCGGACCAGCGGCCGTCCTCGGCCAGGGTGCGGAGCCGCTGCTCCTCGTAGGCGATCACGATGCGCAGCGTACGGGCCGAGGCCTCCGCATCAGCTGACGCACCATCAGTTCGGTGCGTCGGCCCCTCCCCGCCACCGCCCGGCGGCACGCGGCGGGCCGTCGTGGACGGGGCGGGCCCGGCCGGCCTCGTGACGGCGCTCGCGGCCGCGCTCGCCCGGGTGTTCGACCGCATTCGGGGCGGGGCGCCCGCCCGGGCGGCCACCCCCGCACCCGGCCGGCCGCCCCGACCCAGGCCCACCCTCACCCTCGCCCTCGTTCTCGCTCTCGCTCTCGCTCTCGCTCTCGCTCTCGCTCTCGCCGTGCCGGTGTCCGCCCTCGCCGTCGAGGACCGACCGGAGCCGGGCCAGCGCGCGCCGCCGGGTGACCGCCAGCGTGGAGCGGTGCAGACCCAGCAGGGCGGCGGCCTCGTCGAGGCTGTACCCGTCGAGGTCGACCAGCTGCACCACCCGGGCCTGCTTGGCCGTCAGACAGCTCAGCAACCGGACCACCTCCCAGCGCGCCAGCAGCTCCCCCAGCCCTCCGCCACCCGGGTCGGCCGCGGCGTGGTCGTCCGCCACCGGCTCGGACAGCAGCACCCGGCGGCGTTCGCGCCGCCACTGGTCGCGCACGAGGTTCGCCATGGTGGTGAACACGTAGGCGTAGGGCTGCGGATGGCCGAGGAACCGCTCGGGGCGGCGCGCGATCCGCAGGTACGCGTCGTGGACGACGTCGTCGGCGGCGATCCGGCTCCCGGTGAGCGAGACGGCCGCACGGTGCAGCCGGGGCAACAGATCCGTGAACACCCGGTTGAATTCGGCGGAGTTGGGGGCGGATCCGAAATCCGGCTCCCGCCCGCCCCGGCACCGACCGCTGAACTCCATGCCGCCCCCTCGGAAATCGGCACCCCGGAGGCACGGTCGACGACCCGATCGCCAACCCACCTGTGACACACATCACATCATAGTTCGTCGTCTCACTCTGCGCAGTCATTCGTATGCAATGCGTCACCGTTCGGGCGGAGTCGGGGAGTTCCGGGCTCCGACACACCCGGCCGGGGCGGGCACCACGAACAAGGAGAGAGCATCCATGTCCGGTTGTATCGCCAGGAACATCGCCAAGTTCGGGATGGTGGCCGCGGCCGCCCTCGGCGCGCTCGGCACCACCACCCTGCCGGCCGTCGCCGCGCCGACCGTCGCCGACCAGTCCATCTCCGCCGGTTCGGGCGCCTCGGCCCAGGCCGTCACCGCCTCCTACCGCTGCGTCATCACCGCCGACTACGGCTGGCGCTGGGAGGGCAACTGCCGGATCTACTCGGGCGAGCTGCGCACCATCACCTACTGCGCCAACGGCACCTCCACCACCGGGCTCTGGATCGGCGCCCGGACGGAGCCGTGGGCGGTCTGGGGCAACTGCCCGAACTCCAGCTGGACCAGGATCGTGTTCCAGACCCGCGGCTGACCTGCTCGCACCACGTCACAGGGTGCCGCCCGTCCGCGGGCGGCACCCTGTGACGCTCCCGCGCCGCTCCCGGCGCTCGCGCAGGGCACTCACGCACGGGCGAGCGGCGGGCGCCCGGCCGACGGGCCGACCGCGTCAGGCCGCGCGGTGGTGCTGCTCCGGCCTCGGGCGCGCGGGGGCCGTCGGGAACTCCTCGATGGTCAGCTCGCCCGCCTCCCGCCGCACGGCGCGGTCCCGGGTCGTCGGGGAGAGTGCGACGAAGGCCGCGGTGATGAAGAGGAACGACCCGATACCGACGACGAGCGGGAAGACGAACTCCATCGGACCGGCCCCTTCGAGCCCGGCCCCTTCGAACCCGGTCCGGGCCGGGTCCAGGTAGGCGTGGACGGCGGCCATCCCCGTGTAGTGCATGCAGCTCACCGCGAGACCCATGACCAGCGAGGCGGCCGTCGCGGCGGCCACGTTGCGGATGGTGACGGCGGCCCAGAGCGCGCCGGTGGCGGCGCCGACCGCGATCAGGACGGACAGCGCCACCGTGCCGGGGTCGTAGCGCAGGCCGCCGTGCATCCGCAGGGCCGCCATGCCGACGTAGTGCATCGCGGCGACGCCGAGACCGGTGACGAGCCCGCCGGTCAGCAGTGCGAGGCCGCGGTGGCGCCCGTACCCGACGGCGAACACCCCCAGACCGGTGACCACGACGGCCACCACCAGACCGAGCACCGTCAGCGGGACGCTGTAGCGCAGCTCGGTGCCGTCGACGGCGAAGCCGAACATCGCCACGAAGTGCATCGTCCAGACCCCGCAACCGATCGCGGCGGCCGCCGTGAGCAGCCAGTTCCGGCGGGCGGCACCGGTCGCGGCGAGGCCGCGCAGGGTGCAGCGCAGGCCGATCGCCGCGCCGGCGCACGCCACCGCGTACGAGAGCGCGGGCGTCAGCCAGCCGGAACCGAGATGGCTCGTCGTGCCCATGGGACCTCCGGTCGACCGGTCGGGCCCGGGGCGGTTCACGCCGCGTCCGGGCGCCCTGGGCCGGGCGGACTCCGCACGGCCGGCCGACGGGTGACCGGTCCGGGGGATCGATCATCCGTCATATGCCAGCAGCACGTGCGCTTCCGGTCCGGGGTGCGTGGGACGCTATCCGGGGGCAGGAATTGGTCACCCGAAGATGTGAGAAGCTGCCCACAGAGTGCGGGTGCTGTGTTCGAATGAGACGGTCCTGTGCCCGCCGCACACCGTGCACGAGCGGCTCCCGCGGCGCACCGGGCGCGCCCTCGGCGGCCTACTCGTACTCGGTGCCGCCCTTGCGGGTCAGGTAGGCGTCGCCGACCACCTTGGCGATCGCCCGGCCGCCCACCACCGGGCTGTACCGCTCGACCACCGGGCGGACCACCACCCCCTCCCGCAGGTGCAGTTCACGCCCGGAGACCGTCTCGCGCCCCTGGGCCAGCGCCAGCACGGTGTCCGGATCGAACGGACCGCGCCACAGCTCCGGCACCAACGGCAGCTCGCCGTCGAGCAGTTCGGCCGCCGACAGCCAGCGCAGCTGCCCGTCCACCACCGCCGAGACGTCGAACGCGGCATAGCCGGGCAGCTCGGAACGGCCGGACTCGCCGTACGTCAGGTCCTGCACGCCGGCGCCGAACACCTCGCCGAAGACGCCCACCCGCTCGGCCCCGAGCCGCTCCGCCAGCCGGGCGGCCACCGCCGGTACGCCGTGCGCCCGCACGGCCCGCCAGTACAGGTTCCGCTCGTCCTCGACCAGCGCCAGCCCCTGGGCGCCGATGCCCTTCGAGGACACCTGCACCTCGCCCCCGGCGGCGTGGTAGGTGACGAGGCAGCAGCTGCCGTGCAGCTTCTCGGTCAGCACGACCGGCTCGCCGGGCTCGAAGATCCCGGGGAAGCGCTTGAGGTTCTCGATGTCCACCCACGGCAGCAGGTCCGGCGCGCGGACCACCTCGCCGTTCATCGAGGTCGGGATCGGCGGCTGCCACTTGACGATGCCCAGCCGCTCGGCGAAGTCCTCGCCGCGTTCGGCGGCGGCCGCCAGATCGGTGCCGGCCAGCGCACCGGGCCGGCAGACGATGCCCTGGGAGAGCTCACCGCGCAGCCGGACGGCCTTGACCCGGTCGGCCCCGCTCCCGGCGAGCCGCCCGGTCAGGCCCAGCTCCTCGATCAGCGCGGCGGGCAGCACCGCCTGCTCGGGGATGTAGAGGGCGTGGTCACCCGTCCGGTACGCGCCCTTGGCCACCACCGCCCGGTAGAGCCCGACCTGCGCCAGCTCCAGGGCGTCGGCATTGGGATGCGCCAGGATGGTCAGCCGTTCGGCGGTGACACGCAGTGTGGACATGGGTGGGCTCCTCCCCTTGGCTCGGCCGGTCGGCCGGCGGTGCGGTGTGCGCGGCGGTGCGGTGCGGTACCTGCGCGTGCACGGACATACGGCTGTACGGGCGTACGGGTGCGCCGTGGTGGGACCTCTTCGTGCTCGCGCCCGGCGCTCACTCTCGCCGCTCGGGGCGCCCGCGCGCCAAGGGTTTTCCGGGCCCGGGGCGGCTCCCGGGCAGGCCGTCGCCCCGGTCGGTCCGGGGGCGCGCACAGGGCGCGGCGGGGGCACGCGCTCCGGCCGGAACGGGTGGGCCGTCCCCCCGGTTTGAGCCTTCCCACAGGTCGGGCGGCAAGCCCGGTGGTATCCGCCTGTGCAATGCGACAGGCGATTTTCCGCTGGTATTTGCAGCACTATGATCGGCGTAATGGCCGCACTTGCGGCAGCACCCCCGCGCCCCTTCCGGCGCGCCCAGGAGGGGAAAGACCGATGAGCACCCGTACCGCCAGCACCCGCAGACTCGCCGTCGCCGCCGCAGCGGCCCTCGCCCTCAGCCTCGGGGTCACCGCCTGCGGCAGCGACGGCGGCGACAAGGCCTCCGGCGGCTCGTCCAGCGCGGCATCGACCACCGGGGCCTCGTCCACCGGGGCGTCGTCCGGCGCCGCCAAGGTGTCCGGCCCGATCACCGTCTTCGCCGCCGCGTCGCTCAAGGAGACCTTCACCGACCTCGGCAAGAAGTTCGAGGCGGCCAACCCGGGTGCCAAGGTCACGTTCAACTTCGGCGGCAGCTCCAGCCTCGCCACCAGCATCAACTCCGGCGCCCCCGCCGACGTCTTCGCCGCCGCCAGCCCCGCCACCATGAAGACGGTCACCGACGCGGGCGGCGCCACCGGCGAGCCGAAGACCTTCGTCAGGAACACGCTCACCATCGCCGTGCCCAAGGGCAACCCCAAGCACCTCGCCGCACTGAACGACCTCGCCGCCCCCGGCGTCAAGGTCGCGCTCTGCGCGAAGGAGGTGCCCTGCGGCGCCGCCGCCCAGACCGCGCTCAAGGCGGCCGGCGTCAACCTCACCCCGGTCACCCTGGAGCAGGACGTCAAGGGCGCGCTGACCAAGGTCGAGCTGGGCGAGGTCGACGCGTCGCTGGTCTACCGGACCGACGTGAAGGCCGATGCTGCGAAGATCGACGGCGTGGACTTCCCCGAGGCGGCCAAGGCCGTGAACGACTACCCGATCGCCGCCCTCGCCAAGGCCCCCAACAAGGACGCCGCCGCCGCCTTCGTCGCGTACATCCAGTCGCCCGAGGCGCAGCAGGTGCTCACCGCGGCGGGCTTCCAGGCACCGTGAACCGCCGCACCACCCGGGGCCACGCCTCCGGCGCCGACGCGCGCGCCGTCTCCGGTGCCGAGCCCGCTGCGCAAGCGGGCCTGCCGCACCGGCGGCGGCGCGCCCGCCGCGTCCCGGTCGCGCTGCTGCTCCCGGCGCTGCTCGGGCTGGCGTTCCTGACCCTGCCCCTGGTCGGGCTGCTGGTCCGGGCCCCCTGGAGCACCCTGTCCGAACAGCTCACCAGCACCGAGGTGTGGGACGCCCTGCGGCTCTCGCTGTTCTGCGCGACGGCGGCCACCGGGGTGTCGTTGGTGCTCGGGGTGCCGCTGGCCTGGGTGCTGGCGCGGACCGACCTGCCCGGCCGCCGGCTGGTCCGGGCGCTGGTCACGCTGCCGCTCGTGCTGCCGCCGGTGGTCGGCGGTGTGGCGCTGCTGCTGGTGCTCGGGCGGCGCGGCATCGTCGGGTCCTGGCTGGACTCCGCCTTCGGGATCACCCTGCCGTTCACCACCACCGGTGTGGTGATCGCCGAGGCGTTCGTCGCGATGCCCTTCCTGGTGATCAGCGTGGAGGGCGCGCTCCGGGCCGCCGACCCCCGCTACGA
Source organism: Kitasatospora sp. NPDC058218 (assembly GCF_042882445.1). Taxonomy (NCBI): domain Bacteria; kingdom Bacillati; phylum Actinomycetota; class Actinomycetes; order Kitasatosporales; family Streptomycetaceae; genus Kitasatospora; species Kitasatospora sp. NPDC058218. Next base: position 46,044 of record NZ_JBHVWC010000046.1, read on the forward strand.
GGAGGCGGCCGCCACCCTGGGCGCCTCCCGGCTGACCGCCTTCCGCCGGGTGACCCTGCCGCTGATCGCCCCCGGCATCGGGGCCGGCGCGGTGCTGGCCTGGGCCCGGGCGCTCGGCGAGTTCGGCGCGACGATCACCTTCGCGGGCAACTTCCCGGGCCGGACGCAGACCATGCCGCTCGCCGTCTACCTGGCCATGGAGTCCGACCCGGAGGCGGCGATCGCGCTGTCGCTCGTCCTGCTGGTGGTCTCCATCGCCGTCCTGGCCGGCCTGCGCGACCGCTGGTTGTCCACGCCGTGAGCGGCGCCCGGAGCACCGGCGACACCCCCGTGCCCGCCGCCCGCCCCCGGGCCGCCGGGCGCGCCGCCGCCCCGTACCTCCCCCAGGACACCGCCACGATGACTGCCGCGAAGCACGCCCTCGACGCCCGCCTGCGGGTCGACCGCGCCGCCTTCAGCCTCGACCTCGCGCTCACCGCCGCCCCCGGCGAGGTGGTCGCCCTGCTCGGACCGAACGGCGCCGGAAAGTCCACCGCGCTGCGCGCGCTCGCCGGGCTGCTCCCGCTCACCGGCGGCCACCTGCGGCTGGACGGCCTCGTGCTGGAGGACCCGGCCCAGCGGCTGCACACCCCCGCCGAGGAGCGCCCGGTCGGCGTGGTGTTCCAGGACTACCTGCTCTTCCCGCACCTCAGCGCGCTCGACAACGTCGCGTTCGGCCCGCGCTGCCAGGGCCGGCCCAAGCGCGAGGCCCGGGCCGAGGCCGCCGGCTGGCTGGAGCGGATGGGCCTGGCCGAGCACGCGGGCAGCCGCCCCGGCCGGCTCTCCGGCGGCCAGGCGCAGCGGGTCGCACTGGCCCGGGCGCTGGCCGTCCGGCCCCGGCTGCTGCTGCTCGACGAGCCGCTGGCCGCCCTGGACGCCCGCACCCGCCTCGACGTCCGCTCGCAACTGCGACGCCACCTGGCCGAGTTCGAAGCGGTGGCGGTGCTGGTGACGCACGATCCGCTGGACGCGATGGTGCTGGCCGACCGGTTGGTGGTGATCGAGGACGGCCGCGAGGTGCAGTCCGGCAGCCCCGCCGAGATCGCCCGGCGGCCGCGCACCGACTACATCGCCCGCCTGGTCGGCCTCAACCTGTACCAGGGCCGCGCGGACGGCCGCCGGGTCACCCTGGCCGACGGCGCCGTGCTGGCCACCTCCGAGGAGCTGACCGGCCCGGCCTTCGTGGCCTTCCCGCCGGCCGCCGTGACGCTGCACCGGGAGGCGCCGGAGGGCAGCGCGCGCAACGTCTGGGAGCTGGAGGTCGCGGGCCTGGACCTGCACGGCGACCAGGTCCGCGCCGACCTGGTCGGCACCCTCCCGATGGCGGCCGACCTCACCCCCGCCGCCGCGGCCGAACTGGACCTGGCGACCGGCACGACCGTCTGGGCCTCCGTCAAGGCCGTCCAGACCCACGCCTACCCGGCCTGAGCCGGCCGGGCCGCTCCGGCGGGCGCGGGCCGTGCGCGCCCGGCTACTCCGAGGGCTCCACGAAGCCGGACTCGTACGCGGCGATCACCGCCTGGGTGCGGTCCCGGGCCCCGAGCTTCGCCAGCACGCTGCTGACGTGCGTCTTCACCGTCTGCACGCCGAGGAACAGGTGCTCGGCGATCTCGGCGTTGGTCAGCCCCCGGGCCACCAGGCGCAGCACCTCGCTCTCGCGCTCGGTCAGCGCGGCGCGGGCCATCGCGTCCCGGGCCGCCCGGTTGCCCTGACCGGCGGCGAGGCGGCGGATCGCGGTGGGGAAGAGCAGCGACTCGCCGGCCGCGACCAGGCGGACGGCGTGGGCGATCTCGGCGGGGCGGGAGCGCTTCAGCAGGAAGCCGTCGGCACCCGCGCGCAGGGCCTGGTAGACGTAGTCGTCGTTCTCGAAGGTCGTGACGACCAGGATCTTCGGCGACTGCCCACCGGGTACCTCGGGTGTCACCGGGCGCACCAGCGCACGGGTCGCCGCGAGCCCGTCCAGCTGGGGCATCCGCACGTCCATCAGCACCACGTGCGGGCGCAGTTCGCGCGCCATGGCGACCGCCTCGGCACCGTCCGCCGCCTCGCCGACCACCCGCAGGTCGCCCTGCGCCTCCAGGACGGCCCGCAGCCCGGCCCGGACCAGCTCCTCGTCGTCGGCGAGCAGAATGTCGATCATCACGCGCCCAAGCGTAGGGGCATCCGCACGGCCAGCACCCACTGCCCGGACTCCGCCCCGGCCGACGCCTCGCCGCCGAGCAGCGCGGCCCGTTCCCGGATGCCACGGAGCCCCTTGCCGCCCCGGCGCGGTGTCGCGCGGGCGGCGGCCGGCACCAGTGCGTTGGCGCAGCGCAGTTCCAACTGTCCGTCGTGCAACGCGATCCGGACGGTGATCGGTTCGCCGGGCGCGTACTTGAGGGCGTTGGTGACGCCCTCCTGGACGATGCGGTAGCCCTCGCGGGAGAGCACCCCGGGCAGGTGCGCCGCCGGCACGTCGATCCACGCCTCGACCGGGCTGCCGGCCGAGCGCGCGGTGTCGAGGAGCGCGGGCACCTGGTCGATGCCGGGACGCTCGGTGGCCACGGCGTCCGCACTCCCGGGAGCGCCGTCGGCACCGGCTCCGTCGCGGGTCTCGCGGAGCAGGACGAGCGTGCGCTCCAGGTCCTCCATCGCCTGCCGGCCGGTCTCCTCGATGACTTCGAGCGCCCTGGCGACGAACTCCGGATCGTCGACCACCCGCGCCGCGCCCGCCTGGATGACCGTCACCGTCAGGGCGTGGCCGATCGAGTCGTGCAGCTCCCGGGCCAACCGGTTGCGCTCCAGCAGCCGTTCGGCCCGCAGCTCGGCGGCGGCCAGGCGTTCCGCCGGGGAGGGCCCCAGCAACCGCACCGCCATGGCGAGTTGGAGGCGGCCGGCCCAGACGATCAGCCAGCCCAGGGCGAACAGCAGCGGCGGCGCCGCGAGCGGGTACCAGCGGATCCCCCGATGCTCCGGCAGCCGGAGGCCGAACACCTCCGGCGCGGGGTCGAGGAGCAGGTCGAAGGCGGCGGCCGGGACCAGCACGGAGAGGCAGCCGACGGCCGCTCCGAGTGCCACCCGCCCGATCAGCCACGTCGCCGTCCGGCGCCGGTCGGCCCAGGTGCGGGCCGGTTCGGCGGCGATGTCCTGCTCCCGTGCGGGCATCAGCAACAGCCGGGCCTGCACTCCCTCGGCCCGGCGCATCGCGGGCACCAGAGCAGCCACCACGAGCAGCCCGGCATCGAGCGGAACGGCCCGCGCCAACGCCTCGGTGAGCCTCCACCCGTCCGTCCCCGGATAGACCGTCAGAACGGCCCCGGCGAAGACCAGGCCGATCATCAGATGGAGCCACCGCACATAGGTGGCACCACTCAGCAGGGGGGCGAGGATCCTGGGCATTCGGTCATCCTGCCAGCCCAGCGGGCCGGACGCCCTCCCTCCCGGGAGGGAGGACGCGCCCCTCCCCGGCGGGATCCGTCGAGGCCGCCCGCTCCGGTCGAATGGAGCCATCGACGCAGAAGGAGGAGGGCAGCCGTGATCCAGGTTCAGGGCCTCACCAAGGAGTACGACGGCACACGAGTGGTCGACGACCTCGACTTCGAGGTCCGGCCCGGCGTGGTCACGGGCTTCCTCGGGCCGAACGGCGCGGGCAAGAGCACCACCCTGCGGATGGTCCTCGGCCTGGACCGGCCGACCGCCGGCCGCGCCCTGGTCAACGGCCGCCGCTACGCCGAACTGGCCGACCCGCTGCGGCAGGTCGGCGCGCTGCTCGACGCCCACGCCCTGCACGGCGGCCGCACCGCCCGCGGCCACCTGCGCTGGCTGGCCGCCGCGGGCGGCCTGCCGGAGCGCCGGGTGAGCGACGTGCTCGGCCAGGTCGGCCTCGGCGACGCGGCCGGCCGCCGGATCCGCGGCTTCTCGCTCGGCATGCGCCAGCGCCTCGGCGTCGCCGCCGCGCTGCTCGGCGATCCGCCGGTGCTGATGCTCGACGAGCCGGTCAACGGCCTCGACCCGGAGGGCATCCGGTGGATCCGCACCCTGCTGCGCGGGCTCGCCGCCGAGGGCCGGTCGGTCCTGGTCTCCTCCCACCTGATGAGCGAGATGGCGCTCACCGCCGACCACCTGGTGGTGATCGGCCGGGGCCGGCTGCTGGCGGACGCGGCCACCTCCGACTTCATCGACCGCCACGGCCGCACCCGGGTCCGGGTCCGCGCGGTGGACCGGGCGAAGCTGGCCGCCCTGCTGGGCGGTTCCGACCTGGCCGCCGAACCGGTGGACGGCGGCGCCTGGGAGGTCAGCGGCGCCGCCCCGGAGCGGATCGCCGCGCTGGCGGCGGCCAACGGCGTGGTGCTGTACGAGATCGCCGTCCGACAGGACTCGCTGGAGGAGGCGTTCATGCGGATGACCGCCGACAGCGTCGAGTACCGGGCGGTGGCGGCATGAGCGCCACCGGCCACCCCCTCCGCACCGGCACCGGCACTGCCGCTGCTACCGCCACTGCCGGGCCGGAGTCCACCGGGACGGGCTTCGCGCACGTCCTGCGGTCCGAGTGGATCAAGCTCGCCACCCTCCGCTCGCTCTGGCTGACCCCGGTCCTCGCGGTGCTGCTGACCGCCGGGCTCGGCACCGCCGCGGCCGCGGCCTTCGGCGACCGGGACAGCGGCCTGTCCGACGACCCCGGCCTCGGGATCCACTACGGCCTCAACTTCGGTCAGGCCGCCCTGACCTGCTTCGGCGTCCTGCTGATCGGGCAGGAGTTCAACACCCGCATGATCGGCACCTCGCTCACCGCCGTCGCCCGCCGCGACCGGCTGTACGCCGGGAAGCTCACCCTCGGCGCGCTCGTCGCCCTCGCCGCCGGCCTGCTCGGGACCGCCGGCTCCATCGCCGGCAACGCGGCCTTCTCCCCCGGCGCCTGGCACGGCCCCGCCCTGTTCCGCAGCGCCACCGCCGGGGTGCTGTACCCGGTGCTGCTCGTGGTGTTCTGCTTCGGCCTGACCGCCGTGCTGCGCAACCTCACCGCCGCGATGGGCCTGCTGGTGCCGACCGTCTTCCTGCTCTCCCCGCTGCTCGGCGACGTGCCCGGGGTCCGCCGCGTGGTGCAGTTCCTCCCCGACCGGGCCGGCCAGTACGCGCTGCGCTACGCCGACGACCCGCAGGTCGCCTACGGCCACTGGACCGGCCTGCTGATCATGGCGCTCTGGGCGGGCGCGGCCGCGTACGCCGGCCTGCGCTCGGTGCGGCGGTACGCGGTCCGCACCGGGTGACGGACGACCGGCGGCCGTGTCCGTCACCCGTCGGGCCCGCGCTCAGCCGCGCAGTGCCGGGTGCTCCGCGACCACCGTGCAGCTCCCCGGGGCGATCTCGGTGAACCCGGCGTCCTGGACCAGCGGCAGACCGCTCGCCACCAGCTCCGTCCAGGCCTCGGGGGTGGCCGTCCGGACCGCCAGCGCGAAGCCGGACTCGGCCCACTCCTTGCGCTGCGCGTCGTCCAGCCGCCACCAGGCGAGCTGGGCGGCGTGGCCGGTCTGGGCCATCGTCTTGCCCGCGCTCATCTCCAGCTCCGGGTTCAGCCAGAGCACCGGCAGGCCGGCCCCGGGCGCGGGGACGGGGCCGCTCTCGTCGAGATCGGTGCCGGAGACCTGGAGCTTGGCGAGCTCCTTGGGCCAGCCGTCGAGCGGAACCGGCGGGAAGACCCGCACCTCGGCCTCCTGCCCGGCCACCGTGATGCCCGGCAGCTCGCCCGCCCGGCGCCACTCGCCGCCCCGCGCCCGCCGGACGACCTTGCGGATCCGGGCGTCCTCCCAGGCCTCGACCCGCTCGGCCCACTCGCCGTCCGGCCCGGTGACCCGGGGGTCGGACAGCAGGGTGAGCACGGCCCGCGCCGAGGTCTCCAGCGCGTCGGTCCGCCCGGGCGGGGTGGCCCGCTCCAGCCGGACGACCAGCGGCAGCACGTACTGCGGCCGGGCGTCGCGGTCCTCGGGAGCAGGGGCGGGGACGGGGGCGTCGAACGGAGAAGTCACCCGTCCAGCATGCCAGCACCCACTGCGCGGCGATCACGACAGGTCGGCCGGTCCGGCCCGCGGGGCCGGGCGGGGGGGGCGGGAGGGCGGAGTTCGGCGGGCGAGCGGCGGACGGTCGGTCAGCGCAGACGCCGGCGCAGTTCGTCGACGGCGGAGCGGATGCCCGCGCTGTAGACGTCCTCCGGCAGCGCGTCGAGGCTCCGCACAGCGCGCTCCAGCTGCTCGCGCGCCCGCTCCGGCTCGCCGAGCTTGAGGTGGTCGGAGGCCAGGTTGAGGTGCAGGGACGGATAGAACGCCCGGACCTGCAGGGCCGAGGCGTAGGTCTGCGCGCGCTCGGCGGTCAACGAGTCGGCGGCCTCCAGCGCCCGGCGGTCCCACTCCAGCTCGGCGCGCGGATCCTCCTGCAGATCGGCCAGATAGTGGGCGAGCACACAGCGGTGGAACACGTCGCCGCGCTCGCCGAGCGCGTCCCAGAGCCGCTCGAAGCTCTCCCTGGCCTGCGCCGTCCTCCCGCGCTGCGCGGCCTCGACGCCTTCGAGGCCCAGCGTGAGCCGCGCCAGCACACGGTCGTCGGCGGCGAACGCGGCGGCGGTGAAGGCATCCGCGCCAGGGGCGTCGGCGGAGACGTCGGTGGCACCGGACCCGACCGCGGACCCGTCAGAGCTGTCGGACATATCGGACATGACCGCAGCCTAACCGTCGCCCGCACGCCCCGCCGGGCCGGGCCGGGCCGGGCCCGTACCGCCGCCGACCGGGGCCGCCGGCGGTACGCCGCGTCAGCGCCGGTAACCGCGCTGCGAGTCCCGTTCCTCGGCGTCCTCGTACACCAGGAACCAGCCCTCCGGGTGGGTCGCCGCGAGCAGCAGCTCGGTGCGCTGCTCGGCGCTCAGCTCCGGATCGCCGTCGTCCGGCCCGAAGACGCCGAACAGCTCGTCGTGGCAGCCGTCCCAGTCGTAGTCGTAGAGGTCGGCCGGCAGGTCGCCCATCATGTCGGCGACCGACTCGGGCTGCGCGCCGAGCAGCGTACGGGCGTCCACCAGGGCCATCCGCAGCGCGATCTCCTCCGCCAGGCAGCGCGGCAGCGGCCACTCGCCGAGCGCGAGGTCGTCGGCGAGGTCGTCGAAGGCGCGGGCCATCGCCCGGCGCCAGCTCCGGTGCTGGCGCCAGGTGCGCTGCGGCAGCCGGGCGAAGACCGTCCAGTCCGTCTCGTCGCCGTCGGTGACCGGCTCGTCCTCGTGCTCCTCCAGGTCGTCGTACCCGGCGTCGGCCAGGCCGAGCAACTGGGCGTGGAGGAGGCAGGCGGTGCGCGGGGTCAGCGTCCAGTCGCCGGCCCCGCCGCCGCCGTCCTCGTCCTCGCCGCCGTCCAGCGGGAACAGCTCGGCGAAATCCGGCGCGAAGTCCTCGGTGACGCTGATCTCCAGCGTCCCGCCGATCGCCTCGACGCCCGGAATCGCGGCCACCAGCCGGTCCGGGTGCAGCAGCGCGCCGAGCGCCGCGTTGGCGTCCTCGGACACCTCGCGCAGCAGCTCACGGCGCTGGCCGGCCGGGTCGATGCCCTCGAAGTCCAGCTCCTCGACAGCCGCGATCGCGGCCGCCCGCAACGCCGGCCAGTTGGTGATCCGCAGGCCCAGCACCACCGTCGCCTCGATCTCCTGCGCACCGGAGTCCTCCGCCGCGCCCGGCCCCTGTGGATGATCGCTTCGCTCGCCCATGGGGCTACGGTACGGCCTTTCCGTCGCCCGATCACCGGTCCGTCCGGCATCTCGACGCCTTCTCCGCCGGTTCCCGGCCATGCCTCTGCCCACCGGCGGTGCGCAGCCCGCAGGATGGGCCCCATGGCTAACATCGACGAATTCGGCGGCGGGCAGCGTCCGGACGCCCAGGTCCTGGTCGTGACCACCAACGACATCCCCGGCTTCCGGGTCGACCACGTCATCGGCGAGGTCTTCGGCCTGACGGTCCGCAGCCGGCACATCGGCAGCCAGATCGGCGCCTCCCTGAAGTCACTGGTCGGCGGCGAGCTGCGGGGTCTGACGAAGACCCTGGTGGAGAGCCGCAACGAGGCGATGGAGCGGCTGGTCGAGCAGACCAAGGCGCGCGGCGGCAACGCGGTGCTGATGTTCCGGTTCGACGTCACGGAGGCCGCGGACTCCGGCACCGAGGTCTGCGCCTACGGCACGGCCGTGGTGATCTCCCCGGCCACCTGAGCCGGGGGTCGGCGGCCGGGGCCGGGGCCCGGCTCGACGTGCGGGCCCGGGGTTGGTGGGCGGCCTGCCGTCCGCACCGGGAACACTCCCCCGCCGCCGTATGTTTCACCGGCGTGACTGTTTACGGTGCAACCACTGCCGGGACCACCGAGACCGGTGCCGCCCCGCTCGATGCCGGCGACACCGGCGCAGCCGCCGGTACCCGGCGGGTCGACGTCCTGGTGGTGGGCGCCGGGCAGGCCGGCCTGTCCGCCGCCTACCACCTGCGCCGCCGCGGCTTCGCGCCCTACCGGGCCGACACCGACGGCGGGTTCGTCGTCCTCGATGCAGGCACCGCCCCCGGCGGCGCCTGGGCGCACCGCGCACCCTCGCTGCGGATGGCCACCGTGCACGGCTTCCACGACCTGCCCGACTTCGAACTGCCCGAGCCCGACCCCGGCGCGCCCGCCCGTGAGGTGGTCCCGGGGTACTTCACGGCGTACGAGGCGAAGCACGCGCTCCCGGTGGTGCGCCCCGTCCACGTCCGTGCGGTGCGCTCGGCGTCCGACCGGCCGGACGCCCGCCTGCTGGTCGAGACCGACGCCGGCACCTGGTCCACCCGGGCGCTGATCAACGCCACCGGCACCTGGACCCGCCCCTTCGTGCCGCACTACCCCGGCCACTTCGCCGGCCGGCAGCTGCACTACGCCGAGTACCGGGGGCCGGAGGAGTTCACCGGCGAGCGCGTCCTGGTGGTCGGCGGCGGCGCCTCGGCGGTCCAGGTGCTGTCCGAGGTCGCGGCCGTCGGCGAGACGGTCTGGGTCACCCGCACCCCGCCCGTCTACCACGAGGGCCCGTTCACCCCGGAGTACGGCCGCGCGGTGGTCGCCAAGGTCGAGGAGCGGGTCCGCCAGGGCCTGCCGGTGCGCAGCGTGGTGAGCGTCACCGGGCTCGGCCCCTCGGTCGCCTACCGCCGCGCCGAGGAGCTGGGCGCGCTGCACCGCCGCCCGATGTTCGACCGCCTGACCGAGCACGGGGTCGCCCGGGGCGAGCAGGAGCTGCCGGTCGACGCCATCGTCTGGGCCACCGGCTTCCGCCCCGAGGTCGGCCACCTCGCACCGCTCGGGCTGCGCTCCCCCGGCGGCGGCATCGCCCTCACCGGCACCCGCGCCACCGCCGACCCCCGGGTCCACCTGGTCGGCTACGGCCCGTCCGCCAGCACCGTCGGTGCCAACCGGGCGGGCCGGGCCGCTGTCCGTGACATCGTCGCGCTGCTCGGGTCACCGGCCGGCGAGGCCGCGGTGCCCGCTCAGCGGTCGTAGTCGACCGTCACCCGGTCGGTGAGCGGGCGGGCCTGACAGGTCAGCACGTAGCCGGCGGCCAGCTCCTTCTCCTCCAGCGCGAAGTTGCGGCGCATCTCCACCTCGCCCTCGGTGACCAGGGCGCGGCAGGTGCCGCAGACCCCGCCCTTGCAGGCGAACGGCAGATCGGGGCGGGAGCGCTGGGCGCCGTCCAGGACGGAGCGGTCGCGCGGCAGCGAGAGCGTGCTGCCGCGCCCGTCGAGGACGACGGTGACCTCGCTGTGCGCGACGCCGTCCGCCCGCTCGGGCTGCTCGGTGCGCTCGGCGGCCGGTTCGTCCTCGGCGTGGAACAGCTCCTGGTGCACCCGCACCGCCGGCACGCCCATCCCGGCCAGCAGCTCCTTGGCCCCGGTGACCATCCCGAACGGCCCGCAGAGCCACCAGTGACCGACCGCCGGGACGTCCACCAGCGCGGTCAGCAGCGCCTCGACCCGCTCCGGGTCCAGCCGCCCGCTGAGCAGCTCGGCGTCCCGGGTCTCCCGGGAGAGCACGTGCACCAGCTGGAACCGGCCCAGGTAGCGGTCCTTGAGGTCGGCCAGCTCGTCGGCGAACATCACGGTGTCGCTGCGCCGGTTGCCGTAGAGCAGGGTGACGGTGGAGGTGCGGTCGGCGGCCAGCACGGAGGCGGCGATGGAGAGCATCGGGGTGATGCCGGAGCCGGCCGCCAGCAGCACGTGGTCGGCGGGCTCGTCCAGCGCGGGGGTGAAGAGCCCGGACGGCGTCAGCACCTCGACCTCCTCGCCCGCGTGCGCCTCCCGCACCAGCCGGCGGGAGAACAACCCGCCGGGCACCTCGCGGACGGCGATCCGCAGCGGACCGCCGACGGGGGCGCAGATCGAGTACGAGCGGCGCTCGTCGGCGCCGTCCACCACCTGGCGCAGCGTCAGCGTCTGCCCCGGACGGAACGCGAACTCCTCGGCGAGGCCGTCCGGCACCTCGAAGGTCACCGCGACGGCGTCCTCGCAGAGCCGCTCCACCTCGGCGATCCGAAGGTGGTGGAAGACCGGGCGGCGGGCGGGGCGGACGGCCGCGTCCGGGCCGGCGGGCTGGTCTGAGCGGGCAGCCGTGTCCGGGCGGGCGGCCTGATCGGGGCGGGCGGCCATTCAGATCTCCTTGACGCGTTCGAAGGGCTCGCGGCACTCGCGGCAGCGCCACAGCGCCTTGCAGGCGGTGGAGCCGAAGCGGGACAGCTCCTCGGTGTCGGTGCCGCCGCAGAGCGGGCAGGCCACCAGGTGACGGGTCGGACCGAGGGCCAGCAGGCCGGGGGACGACTGGCGCGCCGACGCGGGGCGGGGCGGGGCGATGCCCGCCTCGGCGAGCTTGCGGCGGCCCTCCTCGGTGATCAGGTCGGTGGACCACGGCGGATCCAACCGCAGCCGGACCCGTACGTCCGGATAGCCCGCCGCCCGCAGCCGGCGGTCCACATCGGCCGCCATCTCGGCGACGGCCGGGCAACCGGAGTAGGTCGGGGTCAGCCAGGCGGTCACCGTCGGGCCGTCCTCCTCGACCCCGGCCAGCACCCCGAGGTCGGCGAGGGTGAGCATCGGCAGCTCCGGATCCGGGACGGTCGCCGCGACCTCCCAGGCCCGGCTGCGCGTGGTCGTCACCATGTCGCCCCCGGGTGCGCGCGGGCCACCACCTGGAACTCGGCCAGCAGCGGGCCGAGCGCCTCGGTGTGCACGCCGTCCCGCCCGGCCCGGCCCCCGACCGGGGCCAGCCCCGGCACCTCGGGCACGGTCAGCCCGGCCTCGGCGAGGACGGCTGCCAGCGAGCGCAGCACCGGCTCGCGCAGCGTGGCCGGATCCACCCCGACCCGCAGCTCCACCGGATGCGCCGTGAACAACTCCTCCACCAGCGGCCAGACCGCGTCCAGACCGGCCTGCATCCGCTGCGCCGAGTACGGCGTCCCGTCGCCGAGCCGCAACGTCCAGGCGGTGGCGTACTCGCGGTGGTACTCCAGCTCCTTGACCCCTCGGGCCGCGACCGCCGCCAGCACCGGGTCGCGGTGCCCCGCCAGTGCCTCGTACAGCGCGCCGCGCGCGGTGGCGAAGACCAGCAGCCGGGCGGTCGAGAACGCGAAGTCCCCGTTCGGCGCCTCGACCAGGCGGACGTTGCGGAAGTCGCGCTCCTCGCGCCAGTACGCCAGGTCGTCCTCGGAGCGGCCGGAGCCGTCCGCCTGGCCGGCCCGGGTGAGCAGCTGGCGGGCCTGGCCGAGCAGGTCGAGGCCGAGGTTGGCGAGCGCCACCTCCTCCTCCAGCTCGGGAGCCCTGGTGCACCACTCGGTGAGCCGCTGGGCGAGGACGAGGGCGTCGTCGCCCAGCATCAGGCAGTAGGCGGCGAGGTCGGCGCCGTCCAGTCCGGGCGGCACGGTGGTGTCCACGCCGAGCAGCGGGTCGGCGAAGCCCGTCCCGTAGGCCCAGCGGCCCTCGCCCTCGGGCTCGGCGGACGCCTCGGAGAGGCTCAGGTAGACGTGGTCGTCTGTCATGGTTCTGCTGCTCCCCGTCAGATGTGCGGGACATCCTCGGGGATGTCGTAGAAGGTCGGGTGGCGGTAGACCTTGTCGCCGCTGGGGGCGAAGAACGGGTCGCGCTCGTCCGGGGTGGAGGCGGTGATCGCGACGGAGGGGACCACCCAGAGGCTGACGCCCTCGTTGCGCCGGGTGTAGAGGTCCCGGGCGGCGAGCAGGGCCATCCGGTCGTCGGACGCGTGCAGCGAGCCGACGTGGACGTGGTTCAGCCCGCGCCGCGGGCGCACGAACACCTCGTAGAGCGGCCAGCCGGCCTTGGACTCGGTCACTTTCCGTTCTCCTCGCTCTGCGCGCTCGGCGCGATCTGCCCGCTCGGGGCGTGGTCCTGCGGTCGGGCCTGGCCCTGCGGGCGGGCCGGGGCGGGCTCCTGCGGGCGGCTCGGGGGGCTGCTCTCCGCCCGGCGCTTCCGCGCGTAGGCGGTGGCGGCCTCGCGGACCCAGGCGCCGTCCTCGTGGGCGGCCCGGCGGCGGTCCACCCGCTGGGCGTTGCACGGGCCCTGGCCCTGGATGACCCGGGTCAGTTCGGACCAGTCCGGCTCGCCGAAGTCCCAGCCGCCCCGCTCCTCGTTCCAACTCAGCTCGGGGTCGGGGAGGGTGACACCGAGGTGCTCCGCCTGCGGGACGGTCATGTCGACGAAGCGCCGGCGCAGCTCGTCGTTGGTGTGCCGCTTGATCCGCCACCCCATCGAGCGGGCGGTGTTCGGCGAGTTCTCGTCCGAGGGGCCGAACATCATCAGCGAGGGCCACCACCAGCGGTCCACCGCGTCCTGGACCATCCGCCGCTGGGCCTCGGTGCCACGCATCAGCGTCATCAGCAGTTCGTAGCCCTGGCGCTGGTGGAAGGACTCCTCCTTGCAGATCCGGACCATCGCGCGGGCGTACGGCCCGTAGCTGCACCGGCAGAGCGGCACCTGGTTGCAGATCGCGGCGCCGTCGACCAGCCAGCCGATCACGCCGACGTCGGCGAAGGTGAGGGTCGGGTAGTTGAAGATCGAGGAGTACTTCTGGCGGCCGGAGATCAGCTTCTCGGTCAGCTCCGCCCGGTCCACGCCGAGGGTCTCGGCGGCGGCGTAGAGGTAGAGGCCGTGGCCGGCCTCGTCCTGGGCCTTGGCGAGCAGGATCGCCTTGCGGCGCAGCGACGGGGCGCGGGTGAGCCAGTTGCCCTCGGGCTGCATGCCGATGATCTCGGAGTGGGCGTGCTGGGCGATCTGGCGGATCAGGGTGGCCCGGTAGGCGTCGGGCATCCAGTCCCGGGGCTCGATCCGCTGCTCGGCGGCGACGACCGCCTCGAACCGCTCCTCCTGCGTCTGTGCGGGGACCGGTTCGGCCACCTCTGTTGTCACCACGGGCCCCTCTCGCGTCCTGTCCCTGCGTCGCGCGCCCGGCAGCCGGTGCTCCGGTGTGTCCGGTGCACCGGCGTCCGGCAGCGTGCCGTGCCGGGCCCGGTCGCCGCCCTCACGGCAACCGACTGACCGTTCGGTCGGTTCCATTGTGCGTGGTGAGGCGGCACCGTGACAAGGGAACCGGACCGCCACAGGTCCGCGGGGCCCGGTTCGCCGCCTACCGAGGGTGGCCGCTCCCGACCGGAAGCGGCCACCGTGGGTTCACTCGTGGATGCACTCGTGGATTCGACCGCCCGGTCGGGCGTCGGACCGGCCGCCGGATCGGGCGTCGGACCGACCGCTCGGCGGTTCCACCGACCGGCCCTACCGACCGCCTCTACCGACCGCCTCTACCGACCGACCCGGAGGCGGCCCAGCTCCTCGACGCGGGCGGCGCGCTTGGCGAGGACCTGCTCCTTGCGCTCCTCCATGCGCCGCAGCGCGGCACGGCGGCCGCGGTGCGAGAGCCGGTCGATGTAGAGGCCGCCGTAGAGGTGGTCGGTCTCGTGCTGGAGACAGCGGGCGAAGTAGCCGCGACCCTCGACGACCAGCGGGCGGCCATCCAGATCGCGGCCGCGGACCACGGCGACGTCCGGGCGGTCCAGCTCCATGTACGGGCCGGGGACGGAGAGACAGCCCTCCTCCGCCCCGACCAGCCTGCGCGTGCCCGCCGCGGGCTCGTCCAGCACCGGGTTGAGGACGTGGCCGACGTGTCGCACGCCGTCCTCGTCGAGGCAGTCCCAGACGAAGGCCTGGAGGTCCACCCCGATCTGGTTGGCCGCGAGCCCGACCCCCTCGGCCACCCACATCGCGGCGAACATGTCGTCCACCAGCCGTGCCAGCTCCGGTGCGCCGAACTCCTCCTCCGTCACCGCCCGGCACCTGCGGTGCAGCACCGCCTCCCCGACGACGGTGATCCGCCGGACCTCCCCGCGCCACGTCTCCGGCGGCACCTCCGGGTACGTCGCGACCGGCTCGCCCTGCACCCGTACGCGCGACCGCGCCACCGCGTCCACCGATGCCTGCAGCTGCCCCGCCATCCCGCTCCTCCGTTCTCCGTCGGGTCGTGCGCTGCCCGCCCGGGCTGGCGGGCGTGCAGCGGCACGACCCGCTGCTCGTACTTTGCAAAGCAACGTCTTTGCAAACAGGTATGCGCCATCGGGGCGTCTACCGACACCCGGTCTGGAGTGGTGAACTTGCCAAGCACTTTGCAAAGTAGCATCTTTGCAAAGTGACCATCGACAAGAATCCCGCGGGCGCCTCCCGCTCCGGGGCGGGCTCACCCGCACCCGTGACCCCGCCTCCGGTTGCCACCGCACCCGTCGGCGCCGCCGGGGCCCGGGCGCCGCGGAGCCCCGCACCGCTGCCGCACCACGCGGTGCGCGTCGCCCTGCTGGACCTCATCGCCGAGTGGGGCAGCATCACCTCCAACCAGGCCGCACAGCTGCTGCACCAGAGCTCCGGCACCTGCTCGTTCCACCTGCGCCGGCTCGCCCGCTACGGCCTGATCGAGGAGGCCCCCACCGGGGACGGCCGTTCCCGCCCCTGGCGACTGCGTTGGGAGGGCTCGCTGATGCCCCCGGGAACGGCCGAGGAGCCGGCCCACCGCACTGCCGCGCCGGCCGCCTCCGGGGCGAGTGCCTCCACGGGTTCCGCGCCCGAGCCCGCCACCGACCCCGAGGACGCCGACTACCGGCACTGGCTCGCCCACCGGTCGCTCGCCCCCGCCGAGTGGCAGCGCGACCAGGCCTCCAGCGACGTCCTCCACCTCACCGCCGACGAACTCGCCGACCTCGGCGCCGCCGTCCGGGCCCTGCTCGCCCCCTACCGGCACCGCGGACCCGGGCCCGACACCCGCCCGGTGGCCGCCGTGACCCGGCTCTTCCCGCTGATCGACCCGGGCAGCGAGGCAGGGCGGCCGACCGACCGGTGAGCAGAGCGGAGGCGACGCGGCGCCGCTCCGCACCGGGCGGCCCGGCCCGCAACTGCGCCCCGCCGTAGCCCCGAACGGCGGTGGGCCCGCCGTCCGAACGAGCTCGGACGACGGGCCCACCGGGCCTGGCCTGCCGCTACCGCGGCAGCGGCGTGCTCACCCCTCCGACCGGTCCCGCAGACGCGGCAGCGGTACGGCGAGGAGCGCCGCCAGCAGCGCGATCCGGGGGGCCAGCTGGTCGATCCGGATGTGCTCGTGCCGGGCATGCGCCCCGGCCCCGACCGCGCCGAAGCCGTCCAGCGTGGGCAGGCCGCGCGAGCCCGGCAGGTTGGTGTCCCCGGCACCACCGGCCGGACCGCCGTCCAACTGCTGGCCGAGCACCGCCGCGAGCGATCGGACGTGCCGCAGCAGCGGGTTGGCGGTGCGCTCCGGCCACGCCGGCCGACTGGACAGCACCTCCGTCCGCACCCGGGCCCCGGGCCGCAGCGCGGTGAGCCGGGCGAGGCTGTCGAGCGTGCGGCGCTGCGCCTCACCGGTGGAGAAGCGCAGGCCGAGTTCGGCCTCGGCGCGACCGGCGACCACATTGGCGCGAGTACCGCCGCTGATCCGCCCGGCGTTGAGCTCGGTGCCGGGCTGGCAGGCGAGGTCACGGACCGCGACCAGCTGGTCGACGAGCTCGTCCACCGCGGAGACGCCCTCGCCGGCGTCGTTCCCGGCGTGCGCCTCCCGCCCGGTGACGGTGAGCCGTACCCGGGTGCTGCCCCGGCGGGCGGTCTTGAGCCGACCGTCCGGGTGCGGCGGTTCGAGCCCCAGGACGGCCGCCGCCCCGCGCAGTTGGCGTTCGACCAGGCGCCGGCCGTCTGGGCTGCCGACCTCCTCGTCCGAGACCACGACCAGCCGGACGGTGCGGTGCGGGCGCTGGCCGAGATCGGCCAGCAGGGCGAACGCACCCTCCAGGACGGCGAGTCCGCCCTTCATGTCGACGACGCCCGGGCCGCTGAGGGTGCCGTCCTGTTCGGTGACCGGCCAGTCGTTGAGGATGCCGGCCGGCCAGACGGTGTCGTGGTGGCCGACCACGAGGAGGTGCGGCAGGCTCTCGTCCTGGCCGTCCCACTGGAGCACCAGGTGGTCACCGGCGGGGCCGGGTTCGCGCCGGGCGGTGGCACCCGTGGCGCGGAACCCTGCGGTCAACTCCTCGGCGAGGGCGTCGAGTCGAGGCGCGTCGCCACTGGGCGACTCGATGCGGGCGAGGTCGGCGCAGCGGCGTCGGACGGCTCCGGCCAGGGTGCGGGCGCGGGAGCTGAGGGCCTGGGGCAGTCCGGGAAGCGCGGCGGTGGGGCCGGGTTGGGGGTCACCGTCGGTGGCCGCCGGGGCGGGCGACGACACGGTTGCCGTAGGGCCGGGTGCGGCGGGGCGGGCCGGCGGGGCGGGCTCGACCGGTGTCGCGACCGGGGCCGGGGCGGCCTGCACGGCCGGTGCGGCCTCCACGACAGCTGTGGCTGTGGCGAGGATCACAGGGGTGTTGGCGGGCGCGGGGGTGCTTGGGGCTTCGGTGGTCACGGTCGGCACGACGGGCGGCCGGACGGTTTGAGGACTCAACGCTCGCCTCCGCGGCCGCCGCCGGTATTCAGCGGCCGGACCGGCCGGCCGGACCAGCCCGGGTGCCCGGACCAGCCGGGACGCGCGGCCCCGGCCCTGCGTACGGTCCGCCAGGTCGGCCCGTCTGGCCCAAGTACGGTGGAACGGCTGGGCGGCATGCTTGGCATTGCGTCCTCCTCGCTCGATCCGGAGGCCCCGGTCGGCCCGGAGCCCCCGTGGACGGCGGCTTCGATGCGGCGGGCGCAGCAACGGCACCGCCACAGGGAAGCCGAGATGTGAGCCTAGAAGAACCGTTCGGTTTCCTGCGAGGTGGCCCTGCTCCCAGCGCGCCGGGCCCTGCCTCGGGCGCCCATCGGAGAACAGCGGCGGGCGCACGGCGCGCGGGCCTGGATCGGCGCGCGAGCGCGGTCGCCGGATCGCGCCCATCTCCACCATGGACCCCGCGTCCGGGTTCGGCAGCGCAAACGGCCAAGGCGCGGGTTTTCCACGCCGGATGGGTGACAGCGGCTCAGCGTTCGGTACCAGGAAGCGGGTCGTCGGCGACGGCGGGGAGCGACAGCCGAGCGCGGCGGCGGAGCGCACGGCGGAACCCACGGTGGGGGCGGTCACGGTGGGGTGTGCTGCGGTGGAGGTGGCCGGGGGGAGCGTGTGGGTGGGGGGGTTGGCCGGTTCGGTCTGGCTCCGGGCGGGCGCCGGAGCCGGGCGAGGTCAGCCAAGGTCGTCGGTGACTCCGGCGTCGCGGGCGAGCAGCGCGGCCTGGACGCGGTTGCCGACGCCGAGCTCGGCGAGGATCCGGCTGACATGCGCCTTGACGGTGCTCTCGCGCATCCCGAGTACGGCGCCGATCTCGGCATTGGAGAGTCCGGTGGCCAGTTCGCGCAGGACGTCCGTCTCGCGCGGGGTCAGCCCGGCTGTCCGGCTGCGTGCGGAGACCGAGCGGGGTGCGCCCGTGCGGTGGTAGCGGTCGATGAGGCGGCGGGCGGCGGCCGGGTGCAGCATGCCCTGGCCGCCGGCCACGACGTGGACGGCGCGGGCGATCTCGGCGGGCGGGGTGTCCTTGAGGAGGAAGCCGTCCGCGCCGGCGGCGAGCGCCTGGTAGACGTACTCGTCCAGGTCGAAGGTGGTCAGCGCGATGACGCGCGGGGCGTCGGGGAGCTCGCGCAGCCGACGGGTGGCGGCGATGCCGTCGAGGCGGGGCATCCGGATGTCCATCAGGGCGACGTCGACGCGCCGGTGGCGGGCGAGTTCGACGGCCTGCAGCCCGTCGGCGGCCTCGGCGACGACCGTGAGCGCTGGGTCCTGGGCGAGCAGATCGACGAGGCCGAGGCGGACCAGTGCGTCGTCGTCGACCACCATGACGCGGATCATGAACCCTCGCTCGGTGGCGGCTGGGGTGGCTGGGGCGGTGGGATTGGCGTCGGTCTCAAGGGCGGCGGGAGCGGCCCGGTCCGGGCCGGGTGGGGCGGCGGGCGCTCGGGCGAGGGGAGCCGGGCGGCGAGGCGGAAGCCACCGTGGCCGTCGGCCCCGGCGTCGAGGTGCCCGCCGAGCGCACCGACCCGTTCGGCGAGCCCGACCAGACCGTACCCGCCGCCGGTAGCGGCCCCGGACGGCTCCGGTCCGCCCGCGTCGTTGCACACCTCGACGGTGGTCGCCGGGGCGCCGTAGCGGACCCGGACCGTCACGGGGGCCGCGTGCGCGTACTTGCGGGCGTTGGTGAGCGCCTCCTGGACGAGCCGGTGGACGGCCAGGCGGTGGGTGGTGGGCACGGCCTCCGGGTCCCCGTCGAGGGTGAGTTCGACCGTCTGCCCGGCGGCGGTGGCCTCGCCGACGAGTTCGGTGAGGTCGCGCAGGGCCGGTGCGGGTATCGGTGCGGCCCCCGGGGAGGGACGTGGCGCGGGCGGTCCGTTGGGAGACGGGGCCCGTGCCGGGGCGCTCCCGGGGACCTGCGTATCGGTCGGGGCGTCGAGCCAGTCGGGCAGGTGGGGCTCCTCCGGCGGCTGCGGTTCGGCTCGGAGCGCGCCCAGGACGTCCCGCAGGTCGTCGAGCGAGCGGGCGGCGGTGGTGCGCAGGAGTTCCAGCCGGTGAGCGAGCCGGTCGGGGTCGTCGGCGACCGTGCCGGCCCGGGCCTGGTCGCGCAGGACCCCGGCGTGCAGCACGAGCAGGCTGAGGCGGTGGGCCAGCACGTCGTGCATCTCCCGTGCGATCCGGGCGCGTTCGGCGGAGCGGGCCTGTTCGGCGCGGAGTTCGCGCTCGCGCCGGAGCACGTCGAGCTGGGAGTGCAGGGTCTCGATCAGGACGCGGCGGCCGTGCAGCCAGAGGCCGAGGGCGAGCGCGGCGGCTTCGATGAGCAGCTGTGAGCCGGTGGTCCCGGCCCAGTCGGCGAGGGAGTCGGCGCGGGCGGCGCTGATCAGGGCGATGGTGACGCCACCGGCCGCTGCCGGGCCGACGCGGCCGGTCGAGGCCAGGTGGTAGACGCTGAACAGGCCGGGGAAGGCGCGGTTGAGGAGCCCTGCGGTGAGGACGGGGAGGACGGCGGAGGCGACCGGGTGGCGGCGGGCGAGGAGGAGGGACAGGGCGGCGAGGCCGGCGGCGGCGGTGCGCAGGATCCGGTGGGGGCCGTCGGCGTTGTTCCACTGGGTGCCGCCCTCCTCGACGACGAGGGCGAGCACGGCCAGCAGGAGCACGGTCTCCGTCCAGCGACGGCGACCGGGGGCGTACCAGCCGAGCAGGGCGGCGGGTGGCCGGGGAGCGGGGTGACCGTCGGGCCGGCGGTCCGGGTGGCGGGTGTCGCCCGAGCGGTTCGGGCGGATTCGGTGGCGCGGGTGGTCCACGCGGCCTGTGGTCACGCGGTCTCCTCCCGTTGGCCTGGGCTGATGCTAGGGCCCGTCCAGGGCGCCCGACCCCTGACGAACGACCAGCGGCACCCTCGACTTTCGTCGGGGTCCGGCGCTGCCCATCGACAGATTCGGACGGATGTGGGCGCCTCTAGCGTCGGTTCCATGACGACAGATCAGCTGTATCCCCGCACCCGCCCCCGCCCCTGCGACACCGGTCCGGACCGAGTCGGCGGCGACCGGCTGCTGTTCCTCGCCGAGGCGTTCCGCACGTTCCACAGTACGGGCGCGCTGGCACCGAGCGGGGCGGACTTGGTGAACGCCATGGTGGTTCCGGTGACCAGTCGGCCGGACCGGCCGCTCTCGGTCCTGGAGGTCGGCGCCGGCACGGGGGCGGTGACCCGGCGGCTCGCCCAAGTGCTGCGCCCGGGCGACCGGTTGCACGTCGTCGAGGCGAACCCGCGGTTCGCCGGGCGGCTGCGCCAGGATCCGGAGCTGGCCCGGCGCGGGCCGGAGGTCGGGCTGCGGCTGTCGGCGTGCCGGGTGGAGGAGCTGCCGGAGTGCCGACCGCCGGCGCCGGACGGCGGCGGGCCGGTGGGCGAGCGGTACGACGTGATCGTCTCGGGCCTGCCGTTCACCAACTTCGAGCCTGCGCAGGTCAGACACCTCCTGGAGCTCTATCTGCGGCTGCTGGTGCCGGGCGGCGAGCTGACCTGGTTCGGTTACCTGGGCACGACGGCTGCGCGGACGCTGGCCTCCGGGCCCCGGCGGGGCGCGCGGCACCGGGCGGTGATACGGCTGCTGCGGCAGTTCGAGGCGACGTACGGGCTGGGCACTCGGACGGTGTGGCGCAATCTGCCGCCGGCGCAGGCCCATCTCCTGCGCGCCCCGGGTGGCAGGGCGGACGCCCGGACGCCCACCGCGGCAAGCGGCGCAGCGGGCAGAACGGGCGAAGCGGCAGCGGGCGGAGCGACGGCGGCCGGCACGACACCGGCCGGAGCACCGGCAGGCGGAGCGACAGCCGGCGGAGCCACGGTGGCGGGCGAGCCGACGGGCGGGGTGGCCACCGGCGCTCGATGATGGACCGGGGCCGGGCCCGGCTCCGTGTCCGGCAGCGAGGAGCCTGCGATGACCGTCACGGTACGCGATGCCGAAGCCGAGAGCCGCTTCGAAGCCCGGGTGGACGACGCCCTGGCGGGGTTCGCCGAGTACATCCGCAGCGACCAACTGGTGGTGTATCCGCACACGGTGGTCGAGCCGGCGTTCGAGGGGCAGGGGATCGGCGGCGCGTTGGCCCGGGCCGCGCTGGACGACGCGCGCGAGCGCGGACTGGCGGTGCTGGCGACCTGCCCGTTCATCAAGGGCTGGATGCTGCGCCACCCCGAGTACACGGATCTGGCCTACGAGAACCGCAGCCGGGTGAGTGACTGATGGGTGCCGACGGGGACGAGACCGGGGCCCGCCGCCGGGGCGCCCGGACGTACGAGGGCGCGGGGATCGAGGTGACCTTCGATCCTCAGGTCTGCCGGCACGCGGCCGAGTGTGTGCGCGGCTTGCCGTCGGTGTTCGACACCGCGCGGCGGCCGTGGATCAGCCCGGACGCGGCGGAGCCGGGGCTGGTCGCCGAGGTGGTGCGGCGCTGCCCGACGGGCGCGCTGACCTATCGACTGGCGGGCGGCGGCACGGAGGCCCCGGACCGGCCGACGACGGTGCGGCGGACTGCGGACGGGCGGCTGCTGGTACGGGGTGAGCTGCGGGTGACGGGTGCCGGGGGTGAGGTCCGGGAGACGCCGAGGGCGATGTTGTGCGGGTGTGGGAGCAGCGGCGGGCAGCCGTACTGCGACCGGAGCGGGGCGTGCGGCGGGGTGGCGGGCGACCGGGGCGGCAGCGGCGACCGGGGCCGCAGCCAGGGAGGAGGCGGCGAGCAGGAGGGCGGCACCGGCGCGTGACGGGCAGCCGCCTGCCGACACCACTGGCAGGCGACGGATTTCCCACAACGGGTGACGGCTGACAAATGACAGATGACGGCTGACAAACTTTGAAATCTGTCAGTCGCTGTGCCACAGTGGAACCGGCAGGCCCCCGTACCCCGAGCGGTCGCGGCCCCTTGCCTCACCCCTCACCCTCCTCACCCCGCCAGGAGCCCCCTCGTGTCCACCACCCCCCGGATCCCCCAGCGCCGGCTCGGCGCCACCGGCCCCACCACCTCCGTCCTCGGCCTCGGCTGCATGGGCATGTCCGACCTGTACGGTCCGGCCGACGAGACCGAGAGCATCGCCACCATCCACGCCGCGCTCGACGCGGGCGTCACCCTGCTCGACACCGGCGACTTCTACGGCATGGGCCACAACGAGCTGCTGATCCACGACGCACTGCGCGGCCGGGACCGCGCGAGTGTGCAGATCAGCGTGAAGTTCGGCGCCCAGCGCGGCCCCGACGGCCAGTGGCTCGGCTACAACGCGAGCCCGGCCGCCACCAAGACCGCCCTCGCGTACACGCTGCGCCGCCTGCGCACCGACTACATCGACGTCTACCGCCCGGCGCGGCTGGACCCGGCCGTCCCGGTCGAGGAGACGGTCGGCGCGATCGCCGACCTCGTCAAGGCCGGTTACGTGCGCCACATCGGCCTCTCCGAGGTCGGCGCCGACTCGCTGCGCCGGGCCTGCGCCGTCCACCCGATCAGCGACCTGCAGATCGAGTACTCCCTGCTCTCGCGTTCCATCGAGGCCGAGATCCTGCCCACCGCCCGCGAGCTGGGCATCGGCGTCACCGCGTACGGCGTGCTCTCGCGCGGGCTGCTCAGCGGGCACTGGAAGAACGAGCGTGCTCTGGCCGGCACCGACTTCCGCGGCCACAGCCCCCGTTTCCAGGGCGACAACCTGACCCACAACCTCGACCTGGTCGAGGCCCTGCGCGCGGTCGCCGCCGAGCGGGGCGCGAGCGTCGCCCAGATCGCGATCGCCTGGGTCGCCTCGCGCGGCGGGGACGTCGTGCCGCTGGTCGGCGCCCGGCGTCGCGACCGGCTCACCGAGGCCCTCGGCGCCCTGGACGTCACCCTCACCACGGCCGACCTCGCCGCCATCGAGGCCGCCGTTCCCGCCGGGTCCGCCGCCGGGGACAGGTACGCTGCGGCTCAGATGGCCCACCTCGACAGCGAGCACTGACCGGCACGCCGGCGGTCGCCGGTTCGCCGCCGGGACGGGGCCTCACCGGCGGCGCCTCCCCCCGCGCCGCCGGGCCGGGCGCCCGCCCGGCACCGCACCGCCCGCCAGCCCGCCAGCCCGCCAGCCCGCCAGCCCGCCAGCCGCAGCACCGTCCGCCACCCCGGTGACGGACGCACCACCCCGTTAGGACGTACCTCCCCGTGGCCACGGACAGCGCACTCACTCCCGAGCAGATCCTGGGCGCGACGGAGGAGGTCCTCCGGCGGTTCGGCCCGGCCAAGGCCACCGTGGTGGACGTCGCCCGCACCCTCGGTGTCAGCCACGGCAGCGTCTACCGCCACTTCCCCAGCAAGGCGGCGCTGCGCGAGGCCGTCACCCAGCGCTGGCTCGACCAGGCGCACGACAGCCTCGCGTCCATCGCCGCCGAGCCCGGACCGGCGGTCGAGCGCCTGCACCGCTGGCTGGAGACGCTGTTCGCCGCCAAGCGGAAGAAGGCGCTGGACGACCCGCAGCTGTTCGCGACCTACCTGGTGCTGGTCGCGGAGACCAGCAGCACCGTCGAGGCCCACGTCGACACCCTGGTCGAGCAGATCGGCCGGGTCGTCCAGGACGGGGTGGACACGAAGGAATTCGGGCCGACTCCCGTGAGCCCGACCGCCCGGGCCCTGTTCGAGGCCACCGCACACTTCCACGACCCGGCCTACGCCGCCGAGTGGTCCGACCCGCAGGCGCCGGAGCGCTTCGAGGCCCTCTGGAACCTCCTCCTCGGCGGCCTCCTCGCCCGCTGACCGGGCCCACCCCCTCGCCCGCCCCGGGCCGGGCCCGGCGCCCCTCCACCGGAAAGCGTTCGCCCGACCGGGCCGCCACCCGGCAGACTGGCCCGCACGATCGATCCCCCGAGGAGGACGACATGCGTGCCACCGGACCGGCGCTCGACAGCCTGCGAGGACTGGCCCTCGGCGACGCCTTCGGCGACCGCTGGTTCTCCGTTCCCGTCGACGAGGCCCCCGCCGCGCTCGCCGCCCGGCTGCCCCGCCCGGCGCCCTGGCACTGGACGGACGACACCGCGATGGCGCTCGTCCTGGTCCGCAATCTGCTTGACCATGGCGAGGTCCACCAGGACGCGCTGGCAAGCGGGTTCGCCGAGGAGTACGCCACCGAATACGGCCGCAAGTACGGGCCGTCGATGCACGGCGTGCTGCGCGCGATCGGCGAGGGTGCCGACTGGCGGGCCGTCACCGCACAGCAGTTCGGTGGCCAGGGGTCCTACGGGAACGGTGCCGCGATGCGGGCCGCCCCGCTCGGCGCCTGGTTCGCCGACGACCTGGACACCGTCGCCCGGCAGGCCGAACTGCAGGCGCTCACCACGCACTTCCACCCGGAGGCGGTGGCGGGCGCCGTAGCGGTCGCACTCGCGGCGGCACTGGCCGCCCGCAGCAGGGGACAGCACCCGCCCGAGCCGGCCGAGCTGCTCATCGAGGTCGCCGACCGGCTGCCCGACAGCGACGTCCGCTCCGGCCTGCGGATCGCCGCCCGACTGCCCGGACACACCAGCGTCCGGCACGCCGCGCACGTCCTCGGCTCCGGCCTGCTGATCTCCGCCCCGGACACCGTCCCGTTCGCCCTCTGGTCCGCCGCGGCGCACCTGGACTCCCTGCCGGACGCGATCTGGCACACCCTGGAGGGGTGGGGAGACATGGACACCACCTGCGCGATAGCGGCCGGCGTGGTCGCCGCCCGGACCGGTCTCGCCGGTGTCCCCGCCGGCTGGCTGGACGCCCGCGAGGAGCTGCCGGCCTGGGTGGCCGCATCGTGACCGCCCGGTCCTGACCGGGCGCTCCCGACCATCCGGACCCGGCCGGGCGCTCCCGACCGTACGGACCCGACCGGACGGTCAGCTGCGGGAGTTGCCGAAGAAGATCCGGTAGAGGATCAGCAGCACCAGCGCGCCGCCGATCGCCGAGCCCCAGGTGGCCAGGTCGAAGAAGTGCGCGGACACCGGCCGGTCCAGGATCCGCGAGGAGATCCAGCCGCCGACGAAGGACCCGGCGATGCCGATCAGGGTGGTCACCACGAGGCCTCCCGGGTCCTTCCCCGGCAGCAGCAGCTTCGCCAGCGCCCCGGCCACCAGACCCAGCACGATCCACGCGACTATGCTCATGCGTCCTCCACCTCCGTCACGGCGGTCCCGAGTGGCCGCTCCACCGGCGAGGACGCCCCCGTGCGCCCCCGCGGTTGCGATGCGCCGGGCGTGGCACCCACCGGCCCGGCCGCCCGCGCCGCGATACTGCGGCCATGCGCATCCTGATCGCCACCGCCGGCTCCCGGGGCGATGTGGCCCCCTTCACCGGCCTCGGCGCCCACCTCCGCGCGGCCGGTCACCAGGTGGCGGTCGCCACCCACGGCACCTTCGCCGACCTGGTGCGCGCCGCCGGTCTGGAGTTCCGCCCGCTCCCGGTCGACCCACGCGCCGAACTCGCCTCCGACCGCGGCCAGCGCCTGCTGCGGACCGGCTCCGGACCGCTGTCCGTCATCCAACTCCTGCGCCTGGGCCGCTCCTTCATGCCCGCTCTCGGCGACGGCATCGTCGCGGCCACCGCCCTGGGCACCGACCTCCTGCTCACCACCAGCGCCACCACCCCGCTCGGCCAGGTCGCCGCCGAGGCAGCCGGCATTCCCAGCGTCGGCCTCTATCTCCAACCGATCGCCCCCACCCGGGAGTTCGCGCCCTCGGTGACCGGCACCCGGTCCCTTGGCCGTACCGGGAACCTGCTCGCCGGCCACGCCGTGGAGGCAGCCACCGACCGTCTCTTCGCCCCCGCCGTCCGCCGGTTGCGCCACCGGCTCGGCCTGCCGCCGCGCAGCATCGCCCGGGCCCGGCGCGCCCACCCCGTCCTGCACGGCTTCTCCCCCGCCGTCGTCCCGCGCCCCGCCGACTGGCGCCCCGGCCTGGACGTCGCCGGCTACTGGTGGCCGCACCCCGATCCCGACTGGCAACCCCCGGCGCGCCTCGTCGACTTCCTCGCCGCCGGCCCGCCACCGGTCTTCGTCGGCTTCGGCAGCCTGGTCGTCCCCCACCCGGAGGCGCTCAGCGCCACCGTTCTCGCCGCCCTGCGCGCGGCCCGGGTGCGGGCCGTTCTCCAGGCCGGCTGGAGCGGCCTCGGCGCGGCCGACTCCGACGACGTCCTCACCATCGACGACACCCCGCACGACTGGCTGTTCCCCCGGATGGCCGCCGTCGTCCACCACGCCGGCGCCGGCACCACCGCCGCCACCCTCCGGGCCGGCACGCCCGCCGTCCCCGTGCCCGCCCAACTCGACGCACCGTTCTGGTCCGAC
Organism: Kitasatospora sp. NPDC058218; assembly: GCF_042882445.1. NCBI lineage: Bacteria > Bacillati > Actinomycetota > Actinomycetes > Kitasatosporales > Streptomycetaceae > Kitasatospora > Kitasatospora sp. NPDC058218. The sequence goes on from NZ_JBHVWC010000046.1 coordinate 72,409, forward strand.
CGCCTCACCCGCCTGGGCACCTCCCCCGGCCCGGTCCCGCTTCCCGCGCTCACCGCCGCCCGCCTCGCCGCGACCGTGCGCCGCGCGCTCGACGACCCGCGCCACCGCGAGCGCGCCCGGGCCGTCGCCACCACGCTGGCCGGGGAGGACGGCACCGTCAAGGTCCTGGCCACCGTCGACCGCCTCTCCTCCTGAGCCCGCGCACCGGGCCCGGCCCGGTACGCGGGCCGGTACGCGGGCCGACACGCGCACCGGTTCAGCGCCGCCGCCGGCCCGTCCCCCGGCTCAGCGCGGCGTGGAGGACGAACGAGGCGCCGAAGCCGACCGCCCAGCCGTAGTCGGCGAGCGGCTTGAGGAGGGGCACCAGGCCGTCGGCCGGGAACGGGCCGCCGTAGGAGCCGCCGACGGCGAGCAACCCGCCGACGAGCAGGGCGGTGACGGCACGCCAGTTCCAGCCGGCGGTGTACCAGTAGGCGCCGTTCGGACGGTAGAGCTCGGCCAGCAGGAGGCGGGTGCGCCGCAGCAGCCAGTAGTCGGCGATCAGGACACCGGCCACCGTGCCCAGCAGACCACCGACCGTACCGAGCCAGGTGAAGATGTAGACGTGCGGGTCGGCGATCAGCTTCCAGGGGAAGAGCGCGATTCCGACCACGCCCGTGATCAGCGCCCCGGTGCGGAAGCCGACGAAGCGGGGCAGCAGGTTGGCGAGGTCGTACGCCGGCGAGACGACGTTCGCCGCGAGGTTGACGGAGAGCGTGGCGACCAGGACGGTCAGCAGGGCGAACAGGATGCCCACCGGGCTCTCCATCTTCGCGGCGAGCGCGATCGGGTCCCAGATCGGTTCGCCGTAGACGGCCTGGGAGCCGGAGGTGACCAGCACCGAGAGCAGCGCGAAGAGGGTCATGGTGGTGGGCAGCCCCAGCGCCTGGCCGCGGATCTGGGCGCGTTGGCTGCCGCCGAAGCGGGTGAAGTCGGGGATGTTGAGCGCCAGGGTCGACCAGAAGCCGATCATGCCCATCAGGGCCGGGAAGAAGACCTTCCAGAAGTCGCCGTCCCAGCCGAGCCGGGAGGGCTGGTCGAGCAGCGGCCCGAACCCGCCCGCCTTCACGGTGATCCAGGCCAGCAGGGCCAGCGCCCCGACGATGACGAAGGGGGCGGCCCAGTTCTCGAACCGGCGCAGGGCCTCCATGCCGCGGGCGATCACGGCCATCTCGATCAGCCAGAACAGCAGGAAGGAGAGCCACTGCGTCCACGGGTGGCCGCCGAACTCGGCCGCGGTGCGCCAGGATTCGCCGAGCAGCCGGCCGGCGAGCAGGAAGATGCCCTCGCCGCCGATCCAGGTCTGGATGCCGAACCAGGCGCAGGCGACGGCGGCCCGCAGGAGCGCGGGCAGGTTGGCTCCGCGCAGACCGAAGGAGGCACGGGCGAAGACCGGGAACGGGATGCCGTACTTGGTGCCCGCATGGCCGGCGAGCAGCATCGGGACGAGCACCACGAGGTTGGCCAGGGCGATGGTGAGGACGGCCTGCTTCCAGTCCATGCCGAGGGCGACGAGGCCGGAGGCGAGCGTCCAGGAGGGGATGTTGTGGGCCATGCCGACCCACAGGGCGAGGAAGTTGTAGGTGGTCCAGGTGCGGCGGGCGACGGGGACGGGCCGCAGGTCGTCGTTGGTGAAGCCGTTGGCGGGCAGCACGGGGGCGGCGGGGTCGAGCTCGACCCGGCCGTCCCCGTGCTCGCGCTGACCGGCGGCGGGTGCGGGTGCGGCCGGGGGCGGCGGATCACCGTTCACCGGGGCGGGCCTCCTCTCAGAGCCGGGGGATGACGTCGGTGCCGTAGGCGTCGATGGTGGCTTCGACGGCGTCGTGCATGGCGTAGACGGCGAACTGGTCGACGCCGAGGGCGCGGAGGTGTTCGAGCCGGTCCCGGTGGGCGGCGACCGGGCCGATGAGGCAGAAGCGGTCGACGATCTCGTCGGGGACGAACGCGGTGTCGGGGTTCCCGGCCCGGCCGTGGTGGCTGTAGTCGTAGCCCTGGCGGCCCTTGATGTACTCGGTGAGGGCTTCGGGGACGAGGGCGGAGTGCTCGCCGTAGTGGGTGACGAGGTCGGCGACGTGGTTGCCGACCATGCCGCCGAACCAGCGGCACTGTTCGCGGGCGTGGGCCAGGGCGGCCGGGGAGTCGTCGGCGGTGACGTAGGCGGGGGCGGCGACGCAGATGGTGAGGGCGTCGGGGTCGCGGCCGGCGTCGGCGGCGGCGCCGCGGACGGCCTTGATCATGTACTCGGTGAGGTAGGGGTCGGCGAGTTGGAGGATGAAGCCGTCGGCCTGGCGGCCGGTGAGGGCGAGCGCCTTGGGGCCGTAGGCGCCCATCCAGATCGGCAGCGCGGCGCCTTCGCGGACCCAGGGCAGGTGCATCTCGGTGCCGTCGACCTCGACGGTGCGCCCCTCGGCCAACTCCTTGATGGCGTGCATGGCTTCGGAGAGCCGGGCGAGGGTGGCGGGGCGGCGGCCGGCGACCCGCATCGCGGAGTCGCCGCGGCCGATGCCGCAGACGGTGCGGTTGCCGTACATGTCGTTGAGGGTGGCGAAGAGGGAGGCGGTGACCTCCCAGGTGCGGGTGGAGGGGTTGGTGACCATGGTGCCGACGGTGAGCGTCGTGGTCTCGGCGAGGATCCGGCTGTAGATGACGAAGGGCTCCTGCCACAGCACGCAGGAGTCGAAGGTCCAGCCGTGGCTGAACCCGGCCTGCTCGGCGCGGACCATGCGGTCGATGAGCAGGCGGGCGGGCGGGTCGGTCTGCAGGACGAGGCCGATGTCCATCGAGGGGCTCCAGGGAAGGGTGGGGCCGCCCGGGGCCGATGGGCCGGCCCCGGGCAACGGCGGTGCGGGGTAGGTCAGGTGAGGTACTGGCAGGTGTCGCGGCGCAGGAAGGCGCCGTGGCCGGCGCGGCCGAGCCAGGTGCCGTCGTCGAGGATCACGGTGCCGCGGGAGAGCACCGTGCGGGCGCGGCCGGTGAGCCGGCGCCCCTCGTAGGCCGAGTAGTCGACGTTCATGTGGTGGGTGGCGGCGGAGACGGTCTGCACGGCGGTGGGGTCGTAGACGACCACGTCGGCGTCGGCGCCGGGGGCGATGGTGCCCTTGCGCGGGTGCAGGCCGAACATCCGGGCGGGAGTGGTGCAGGCGATCTCGATCCAGCGGCGGCGGGTCAGGTGCCCGTCGACGACGGCCTGGTGGAGGAGGTCCATCCGGTTCTCCACACCGGGCAGGCCGTTGGGGATCTTGGAGAAGTCGCCGCGGCCGAGCTCCTTCTGGCCGGCGAAGCAGAACGGGCAGTGGTCGGTGGAGACCACCTGGAGGTCGTTGGTGCGCAGCCCGCGCCAGAGCGCCTCCTGGTGTTCGCGGGGGCGCAGCGGTGTGCTGCAGACGTACTTGGCGCCCTCGAAGCCGTCGGCCCCGGTCTCGGCGAGGTTGTCGGTGGAGAGGAAGAGGTACTGGGGGCAGGTCTCGCCGAAGACGTTGAGGCCGGCGTCGCGGGCCCGGACGAGTTCGTCGAGGGCGGCGGCGGCGGAGACGTGGACGACGTAGAGCGGGCTGCCGGCGACCTGGGCGAGCTTGATGGCGCGGTGGGTGGCCTCGGCCTCCAGGAGTTCGCGGCGGACCTCGCCGTGGTAGCGGGGGTCGGTCCGGCCGGCGGCGAGGGCCTGTTCTACGAGGACGTCGATGGCGATGCCGTTCTCGGCGTGCATCATGACCAGTCCGCCGTTGGCGGCGCCGCGTTGCATGGCGCGCAGGATGCGGCCGTCGTCGCTGTAGAAGACGCCGGGGTAGGCCATGAAGAGTTTGAAGGAGGTGGATTCGCCGGAGTCGACGAGGGCGTCCATCTCCTTGAGGACCGCGTCGTTGACGTCGGAGACGATGGTGTGGAAGGCGTAGTCGACGGCGCAGTTGCCGTCGGCCTTGGCGTGCCAGGTGTCGAGGCCTTCGCGCAGGGAGCCGCCGACGGGTTGGACGGCGAAGTCGACGATGGTGGTGGTGCCGCCCCAGGCGGCGGCGCGGGTGCCGGTCTCGAAGGTGTCGGAGGCGGCGGTGCCGCCGAAGGGCAGTTCCATGTGGGTGTGGGCGTCGACGCCGCCGGGGATGACGTAGTGGCCGGTGGCGTCGATGACGGTGTCGGCGGTCCAGGCCCGGGCGGTGTCGCTGTCGGTGGCGGCGAGGGCGGCGATGCGTTCGCCCTCGATCAGGACGTCGGCGTGGATCTCGTCGGTGGCGGTGATGACGAGGCCGCCGCGGATGACGGTACGGGTCACGGTGTCGGCCTCCCTCACGCCTCGGTCAGCGGGCCGTAGGCCTCGGGCCGGCGGTCGCGGTAGAACGCCCACTGCTGGCGGACCTCTTCGATGAGGCCGAGGTCGAGGTCGCGGACGACGAGTTCCTCCTCCTTGTCGGAGGCGGGGTCGCCGACGAACTGGCCGCGCGGGTCGACGAAGTAGGAGGTGCCGTAGAAGTCGTTGTCGCCGTACTCCTCGGTGCCGACGCGGTTGATGGCGGCGACGAAGTACTCGTTGGCGACGGCGGCGGCGGGCTGTTCGAGCTGCCAGAGGTAGGCGGAGAGGCCGCGGCTGGTGGCGGAGGGGTTGTAGACGATCTGGGCGCCGGCCAGGCCGAGGGCGCGCCAGCCCTCGGGGAAGTGGCGGTCGTAGCAGATGTAGACGCCGACCTTGCCGACGGCGGTGTCGAAGACGGGCCAGCCGAGGTTGCCGGGCTTGAAGTAGTACTTCTCCCAGAAGCCCTTGACCTGGGGGATGTGGTGCTTGCGGTACTTGCCGAGGTAGCTGCCGTCGGCGTCGATCACGGCGGCGGTGTTGTAGTAGACGCCGGGCTGCTCCTCCTCGTAGACGGGGACGACGACGACCAGGCCGAGTTCGCGGGCGAGGTCCTGCATCCGGCGGACGGTGGGCCCGTCCGGGACGGCCTCGGCCCAGCGGTAGTGCTCGGGGTCCTGCACCTGACAGAAGTACGGGGCGTTGAAGACCTCCTGGAAACCGATGATCTTCGCACCCCGGGCGGCGGCCTCGCGGGCGTAGCGCTCGTGGAGGGCGATCATCGTCTCCTGATCACCGGTCCACCGGGTCTGCACGAGGGCGGCACGGACGATCTGCGACATGGGTACCTCCGCAACTCCGTGGCCCGGCCGGGGGTCGGGCCTGCGGTCTGAGGGTTGACGGGGCGGATCTGCCTCTGGTTTCCGCACGTGTCGACATGCGGCGGCGCACACATCTACGTGCGTAGAACGTGGTCCGTCGACCGTAGGCCCGGCCTCGGTGGCCTGACAATACGTCGGACGTAACGTGGCGGGGGCGATCCTGTTACGCGGACACGCGGGGGCTTCCGAACGGGATGAAACACTCATCTACCCCACTGGCGCACTCCTTACTCATTCGGGTGAATCCGGGTGCGAAGCGCCGCGTGCCGGGGTAAGACGCCCATGGCGCTGCTCCGGTCCGTCACCGAAGCGTTCCGGACGGTGAGTTCCGGGCGGTGGGTTCCTGGCGGCGGATTCCTGGCAGGGAGTGCCTGACGGTGGGTTCCTGACGGTCGTTCCGGACGGCGATCCGGGCGAGGTCCACGGGGGAGGTCGACGTGACGGCTGCATCCGAGGCGTCCGGGCCGCGCGGCGATTTCGATCCGCCCGGGCCGCGCGACGGTCCCGAGGCGTCCGGGCGCCGCGGCGCGCTCACCGGCGCCCCGCCGGGCCCGGTGCCGCCGTGGGCCGGCCTGCTGATCGCCCTGGCCGTGCCGGTGCCGCTCGCGCTGGGCGGCGCGCTCTTCGCCCGGTGGGCGCCCGCGGTGCGCGGCGTGCGGCTGCAGCTGGCCGGTTCCGCGGCCGCCGCCGAGACCGTCGTCGCCGGGCGGGCCGCCGACCACCGGGCGGCGCTGCGGGCCGAGCCCTGGCTGCTCGGCGGCTCCACCCTGACCCTCGTCGCGGCCGGACTGCTGGGCTGGTACGTGCTCACCCGGCCGCACTGGCGGCTGGCCGCGCTCGCCGCCGGGGGCGCCGGGCTGCTGGCGGGCGCCCTGGACGTCGTGGAGAACGCCCTGCTCGGCGCCGGTCTGGACGGGCTCGGCGCCGGGCCGGCCGGCGCGCGCTCCGGCTCCGACGCGCCGTTCGCCGCCGCGGCCGCGCTCGCCACCGTCAAGTGGCTGCTCCTGCTGCCGGCCGGGGCGATCGCGCTGACCGTCCTCGCGATCACCCTGCACCGGGCGGTGGGCGGCGTCCTCAGGCGCCCGCCCGCACCGGGCCCCGAGGCGGGTGCCGCCGCAGCCGCCTCGGGCGGCGAGGCGGCCGCCGGGCCGGAGCTGATCCCGCCGTGGCCGGTGGCCACCGCCCACGGCGGGCGCTGGCCGCCCGGCCACCGCCCGCACGGGCCGCTCGACCGCCACGCCCGCTGGCGCAACGGCGCCCGGGTGCCACCCGGCCGGGAGCCCGCCCGGCTCGGCTTCTGCGTCTCCGGCGGCGGCATCCGCTCCGCCTGCGTCACCCTCGGCGCGCTGCAGGCACTGCGGCCCTGGCTCAAGCAGGCCCGCTACCTGGTCTCCGTCTCCGGCGGCGGCTACACGGCGGGGGCGCTGCAACTGGCGCTCAGCGACTCCGCGCCCGGCGGCCCGGTGCACGCCGTGTCCGGTCTGACGGCGGACAACGTCCTGGAGCCCGGCTCACCGGAGGAGGACCACCTGCGCCGTCACGCCAAGTACCTCGCCGACGGGGCCGGCCAGTGGCTGGTCGCCCTCGGGACGCTGCTGCGCGGCCTGGTCGCGGCCCTGACCCTGCTGCTCGCCGCCGTCCTGGTGCTCGGCCTCGGGCTGAGCCGCTTCTACCACCTCGTCCCGCTGACCGACCTGGACGCGCTGGCCGCCGTCGGTCTGCGCACCGGCGGGGGCACCGGGCCGGGCGCCCTCGCCGTCCGGGAGCCCGCCGTCCTGGCGCTGCTCGGGCTGCTGGCGAGCGCCGCGCTCTGCTGGCTGCTCTGGCTGCTGGCCTTCTCGCTGCTCGGCTGGGGCGCCCCCCTGCCGCGCACGCTGCGACGGCTCTCGCACGGCGCCCTCGCGCTGGCCGCGCTGCTGGCCGTCGGGGTGCTGCTGGTGCCCGGGCTGGCCTGGGGCGCGGTCTGGCTGCAGCAGTCCCTCGCCGTCGGCTCCCGGCAGACCGGCGCCGGCCTCAGCCTGACCGTCCTGCTCAGCTACGTCAGCCTGCTGCTCGGCATACTGTGGCGCGGGCGCCGGGCCGTCGAGCAGGGCGCGGCGGCACTCGGCGGCCTGCTGCGCGGCACCCGCCGGCTCGGCGGCGGGATGGCCGACCGGCTCGTCCAGTACCTGGTGGTGTGGGCGGCGCTCACCGCGCTGTCGGCGGGTGCGCTGCTCGCACTCGGCTGGGCGGTCGCCACCGGCCACGCCTGGCCCGTCGCCGCCCAGGTGCTGCTGCCGCTCGTCCTCGGCACGGTCGGCCTCAACCTCGACCAGACCTGGATGAGCCTGCACCCGTTCTACCGCCGCCGGCTGGCCTCCGCCTTCGCCGTCCGCCGCGCCACCGAGGACGGCGAGGTGCTGGCCCGGCCGTACCGCTTCTACCGCGAGCAGACCTGGCTCAGCCACTACGGCGCCCGGCACCCCGGCGTCCCGCAGGTGGTCTTCGCCGCGGCGGCCAACCTGTCCGGCAGCTCCCGCACGCCCCCCGGGCGCCGGGCGGTCTCGTTCACCTTCTCGCACGACTACGTCGGCGGACCGGACGTCGGCTACGCCCGCACCGACCTGCTGGAGCGGCGCACCCGGCGGCACATCGCCAGGGACCTCACCGTGCAGTCCGCGATGGCCGTCTCGGGCGCCGCGTTCTCCTCGGCGATGGGCCGTCAGTCCCGCGCCTACCAGGGCCTGTTCGCCGTCACCAACGCCCGCCTCGGCACCTGGCTGCCCAATCCGGCCGCGCTCGGACCGCTCTGGGCGCCGGACCGGGACTGGCGGCTCCCCCCGCAGCCCGCCGTCCGGCGGCTCCCCTACCAGCTGCGCGAGCTGTGCGGGCGCTACCCGATGGACGACCGCTTCCTGCTCACCACCGACGGCGGGCACTACGAGAACCTCGGACTGGTCGAGCTGCTCCGCCACCGCGTGCGGACGGCGGTCTGCATCGACGCCAGCGGGGACGCCCCCGCCGCCGCCAGTCTGGCGGCGGCGATCACCCTCGCCCGCGAGGAGCTCGGCATCGTCATCACGCTGCACGAGCCGGACCTGCTGATCCCCGGCAGCACCGACCGGCCGCTGCGCGGTCTGGCGGCACGACTGGCGGAGCGGCTCTCGGCCCGGGCGGTGATCACCGGGGACATCCGCTACCCGGACCCGTTCGACGTCCCCGGCGGTGACGTCCACGGCCGCCCCGGCGGTGACGCCCACGGCCACGGCGACGGCGACGGCGATGGCGACGAGTGGCGGCACCACGGCACGCTGATCGTCGTCCAGGCCGTCCTCACCCCCGGCATGCCGTACGAACTGCACGCCTACGCGGCGGCCAACGCGGCGTTCCCGAACGACAGCACCAGCGACCAGTGGTTCGACCACCGGCAGTTCGACGCGTACCAGACGCTCGGCCGCCACCTGGGTGAGCAGGCGGCCCCCGCGGTCAAGGCGGCACTGGCCGAAGCGGGGCCCGCCGCCGGGCCGGCTCCCGCCCCGCCCCACGCGCCGGCCCCGGTACCGACCCCCGTACCGACCACTCCGACGGCCCCGACCAGCGCGGCAGCGCGCCCGGCCGCGGCGCCTCCCCCGCCCCGGCGCGCCACGCACGAGTGAACGGGCGCGCTTGACTCGCGCCCGTCGCGTCGGGAAAGATCCGGCGCATGGACTCCGGCACCACTCTGGTTTGCCGCCTGCACGTCGATCTGCGACGCCAGGCGAGTTCCATCTGTGCCTGTTGACCTTGACCCTCCCCGCCGGTCCCGCCCTGTGACGTCTGCCAGGGCCCGCGCCGCGCACCCGTACCCGTCTTCCTGACGCGCCCCGGCGCACCCGTGCCGCCCGGCACGCCTGCTTCCGCTGCCGGGCCCGGCCGTCCCCCTCCGCTCGCTCCGCCTTCCCCGAGGACGCCCACATGAGCCTGGACCTCGCCCCCGGCACGCCGGCCGGCCCGCCCGGCACCGAAGCCGCGACCGCCACAACGTCCACCGCGACCGCCGTCACGGAAGCCCGCGCCCCGCTCACCCCGAAGTCCCTGCGCGCGATCGTCCGTGACCTCGCCGAGCAGCCCGACCAGTGGATCCACCACGTCCGGCTCTCCACCGAGGAGCGCTGGTACCGACGGCTGGTGGCCGACGAGGACCACGAGGTCTGGCTGATCAGCTGGCTGCCCGGCCAGTCCACCGGGTTCCACGACCACGGCGGCTCGCGGGGCGCGTTCGCCGTCGCGCTCGGCGAGTTGGAGGAGCTCTCGCTCGGCGGGCCGGAGCAGGGCCTGCTGATCCGCCGGATCGCGGCCGGCACCGCCCGCGCCTTCGGCCCGGAATACGTGCACGACGTCCGCAACACGGCCGCCGGCCCCGCGGTCACGCTGCACGCCTACTCGCCGCCGTTGAGCTCGATGGCGCACTACGAACTGCGGGCCGGCGGGCTGGTCCGCACCTCGCAGGAAGGACCGGAGCAGTGGTGACCACGATCGACGACCTGGTGGAGCGCGCCCGCGAGGGGGTCCACCGGCCCCGCGCCCGGGAGGCCTACCAGGCGCAGCTGGACGGCGCGCTGCTGGTGGACATCCGGCCGGCGGCGCAGCGGGCGGCCGAGGGGGAGATCCCCGGCTCTCTGATCATCGAGCGCAACGTGCTGGAGTGGCGGCTCGATCCGACGGGCAGCCACCGGATCCCCGCGGCCACCGGTTACGACGTGGAGGTGATCGTGGTCTGCTCGGAGGGCTACGCCTCCAGCCTGGCCGCCGCCTCGCTGCGCGAGCTGGGGCTGGACCGGGCCACGGACCTGGACGGCGGTTTCGTCGGCTGGGCCGCCGCCGGGCTGCCGACGCGTCAGGGCGGCTGAGCCGCCGACCCGGCACGACCCGTCACGGCCCACACCCGGGAGCCCGGCCCGGAGCCCGTACCCCGGAGCCGGGACCGGGGCCTGGGGCGGTCGGCCCGGTGGCACCGGAGCCGGTTTCGGCTCCCCTCCGGCCGGCCGCCCCAGGCGGACGGTAAATCAGGGACAGGAGATGATTCAGGTCATAGTCTGATCGGAGTTTCCGCCGGTCCGATGCTGGGCAGCCACGCGGGCGGAAGAACGCCCGGGCAGTTGATCCGACAGACAGGGCCACTTCACGGGCCATCACTTGTCGACAAACCGCCACGACCGACAGACCGACACCGTCGGCGCCACCACCGGGAGGCGCCGAGACAGAGGAAACTCCCCGTGATCAGATTCGACGGCGCCGGCAAGCGCCACCCCGACGGCACCATCGCCGTCGGGGGCCTGGACCTCGACGTGCCCACCGGCCGGATAACCGTCCTGGTCGGCCCGTCCGGCTGCGGCAAGACCACGCTGCTGCGCATGGTCAACCGGATGGTCGAGCCGACCTCGGGCCGGGTGCTCCTGGACGGGACGGACGTCGCCGAGCTGGAGCCCGCCAAGCTGCGCCGCGGCATCGGCTACGTGATCCAGCAGGCCGGACTCTTCCCGCACCGCAAGGTGATCGACAACATCGCCACCGTCCCCTACCTGCTCGGCTGGGACCGGAAGCGGGCCCGGGCCCGGGCCGCCGAGCTGCTGGAGCTGGTCGGGCTGGCGCCGGAGACCGGCAAGCGGTACCCGTTCCAGCTCTCCGGCGGTCAGCAGCAGCGCGTCGGCGTGGCCCGGGCGCTGGCCGCCGACCCGCCGGTCCTGCTGATGGACGAACCGTTCAGCGCCGTCGACCCGGTGGTGCGGGCCGGGCTCCAGGAGGAGCTGCTGCGGCTGCAGTCCGAACTGCACAAGACGGTGCTCTTCGTCACGCACGACATCGAGGAGGCCGTCCGGCTCGGCGACCAGGTCGTGGTGCTGCGCGAGCAGGGCCGGATCGCCCAACTGGCCGATCCGCACACGCTGCTCACCGCCCCCGCCGACGACGACGTCGCGGCCTTCCTCGGCCGCGACCGCGGGCTGCGCGGGCTCGGCCTGCGCCCCGCCACCGCCGTCGCCGTCCGCCCGGTGGCCGACGGACTGCGCCACGGCGGGTGGGAGCTGGCGCTGGACGACGAGCGCCGCCCGATCGGCTGGATCGACCGGGACGCCCCGACCACCGCCCTGCACCCGGCGGCCGGGTACCGCCCGGAGACCGACACCCTGCGCACCGCGCTGGACGCGGCCGTGCTCTCCCCCGCCGGCGTCGCGGTCGCCCTGGACGCCACCGGCCGGGTCACCGGCACGGCGAGCCGCGAGGCCGTCCTGACCGCCCTCGCAGCGGCGCCCGCGACCGTACCTGCGGCGCCCGCAGCCGTACCGGAGGTGAGCGCGGCCGTACCCGCGGTGGGCGCGGCGGTGGCCGAGATCGGCGCGGCCGACGCGACCCGGTCTCCCGGGGCACCCACGACGGGCGAGACCCGCGGAGCCACCGGTGGACGATGAACCGATCGTCCGGTGGTACTGGATCGGCGACCACCTCGGCTATCTCGGCGACCTGCTCGCCGACCACGCGGTGATCGCCCTGCTCCCGGTGCTGATCGGTCTGCTGCTGGCCGTCCCGCTCGGCCTGGCCTGCGCCCGCTTCCCCCGGCTCTACCAGCCGCTGGCCGCCGTCTTCAACGTCGTCTACGCGCTGCCCTCCCTGGCGGTCTTCGTGGTGCTCATCCCCTACACCGGGCTGGCCACCCAGGCCACCGTGATGATCCCGCTCACCTTCTACGCCGTCGCCGTGCTGCTGCCGACCACCGTGGACGGCCTGCACGCCGTCCCGGACCCGGTCCGCCAGGCGGCGACCGCGATGGGGTACGGCCCCTGGCACCGGCTCGCGGCCGTCGAACTGCCCGCCGCCGTGCCGTACCTGGTCGCCGGGCTCCGGGTCGCGGCGGTCTCCAGCATCTCGCTGGCGAGCGTCGGCGCGCTGGTCGGGCGCGGCGGACTCGGCTACCTGTTCATCGACGGCTTCCAGCGCACCTTCCCCACCCCGATCGTGGCCGGCATCGTGCTGATCGCCGCGCTGGCGCTGGCCGTGGACCTGCTGCTGCTCGGGGCCCGGCGGCTGCTCGCGCCCTGGGCCGTCCGGGAGAAGGGGGCCGGCCGATGAACTGGCTCTCCTGGCTGGGGGACTTCTTCTCCTCCCCGGACCGCCGCAGCGGCCCGGACTCGATCGTGCACCGCATCACCGAGCACCTGCTGCTCTCCGGCGAGGCGCTGCTCTACGCGGCCCTGCTGGCCGTGCCGCTCGGCCTGCTGATCGGCTACACCGGTCGCGGCGCCACCGTCGTCACCTCGCTGGCCGGCGCCGCCCGCGCGCTGCCCACGCTCGGCCTGGTGACGCTCGCGGTGCTGCTCGCCGGGGTGGGCGACACGGCCGTGCTGATCCCGCTGGTCGCGCTCGCCGCGCCGCCGCTGCTGGTCGCCGCCGTCGAGGGGGTGCGCGGTACCGACCCGGACGTCCGGGACGCGGCGCGCGGCGTCGGGCTGACGCACCCGCAGGTCCTGTGGCAGGTCTGCCTGCCGTCCGCGCTGCCGACCCTGCTGGCCGGGTTCCGGACCGCGACCGTCCAGGTCGTCGCGACGGCCACGGTCGCCGCGTACGTCGGCCTCGGCGGTCTCGGCCGGTACGTCATCGACGGGCTGGCCACCCGGAACTTCGCCGTGACGGTGGGCGGCGCGCTGCTCGTGGTGCTGCTCGCGGTCGGCGCCCAGCTGTTCTTCGCGCTGCTCGCCCGGTACGCGCTCCCGCCCGGGCTGCGCGCCCAGCGCCGGTCCCGCTCGTCCCGCTGATCCCGCCTCATTGCTCCCGCTGATCCCACTGACTCCGTTCGTCCCGCCGATCCTCATCCGCTCCGAAAGGACACCTGTCACCATGTCGACACCTGCACGCCGCCGAAGCGGCCACCGGGCCCTGCTCCTGGGCACGATCGCCGCGCTCGCCCTCGGCGCGACCGCCTGCTCCTCCTCCGGCGGCGACCCGCTGGGCGGCGGCTCCTCGACCTCGGCGGCCGGCGCGACAGCCGGCGGCGGCTCCGGCTCGACCGTGGTCATCGGCTCGGCCAACTTCCCCGAGAACGTGCTGCTCGGCTCGATCTACTCGCAGGCGCTGAAGGCCAAGGGCGTCAAGGTCGAGGAGAAGTTCAACATCGGCAGCCGCGAGGTGCTGTACGGGCAGCTGCAGAACGGCAGCCTGACGGTGCTGCCCGAGTACAACGGCGCGCTGCTCGCCTACCTCGGCGGCAAGGCGACCGCGCCCACCAAGGACGAGGTCAACGCGGCGCTGGCGAAGACCCTGCCCGCCTCGCTGGCCATCCTGGACTCCTCGCCCGCCGAGGACAAGGACACCCTGAGCATCAGCCAGGAGAGCGCCGACAAGTACCAGCTGAAGAGCATCGAGGACCTCGCCGCCAAGGCGGGCGAGTTCACCATCGGCGGCCCGCCCGAGTTCAAGACCCGCCAGGAGCAGCCGCTCAAGGACGTCTACGGGCTGACCTTCAAGGAGTGGAAGCCGACCGGCGAGACCACCGGCAACGCGATCAAGGACGGCTCGATCCAGGTCGGCAACGTCTTCTCCACCGACCCGAAGATCGCCCAGCTGAAGCTCGTCGCGCTGGCCGACCCGAAGAACCTGTTCGGTGCGCAGAACGTCACCCCGCTGGTGAACAAGGCCGCGATCGACGCCCCCGCCGCCGCCGCGCTGAACGCGGTGTCGGCCAAGCTCGACACCGCGGGTCTGGCGGCGCTGATGAAGAAGGTCGCCGTCGACAAGGAGGACCCGTCCGCCGTGGCCAAGGAGTGGCTGAAGGCCAACGGCCTGGGCTGAGCCCGGCGCACGACCGGTCGGGGGGGGGGCCCGGGGGGGGACGGGCCCCCCGGGCCCCGCCCGGTCGGCGCCGGGGGAGCGTCACTGGTGGGGGGGGAGCCCG
>NZ_JBHVWC010000047.1:0-82091 GCF_042882445.1 Kitasatospora sp. NPDC058218
GGGGTGCTCCCCCCCCCGGGGCCCCGGCCGGCCGGCGGGGGGGGGGGTGCCCGCCCCCCCCCCCCCCCCGCCGTACGTCCGTCACCGCCCTCGGCGGCCGGTTCCGGGGCTCAGCGGCGCCCGGAGCGGCGGCCGCCCTCGGAGCCGGACCCGCCGGCCAGACCGGCCCGGCGCAGCGCGTCCGCCATCGCACCGTTGCCCAGCGGGGCCTGGCCGCCCGAACCGGAGCCGCCGGCCGAGCCCGCACCGGAGCCACCGCCCGAGCCGCGCCGGTCCTGGCGCGGCGGGCGCGCCTGCCGGCCGCCCCGCTCCCCCGCGCGGTCGCCGCCACGCTCCCCACCGCGCTCGCCACCGCGGCTGCCGCCCCGGTCGCCGCCGCGCTCCCGGCCGGCCTCGTCGTCCAGCCGCAGCGTCAGCCCGATCCGCTTGCGCGGCACGTCCACCGTGGTCACCCGGACGGTGACGATGTCGCCCGGCTTGACCACCTCGCGCGGGTCCTTGACGAAGGTCTTCGACAGCGCCGAGACGTGCACCAGGCCGTCCTGGTGGACGCCCACGTCCACGAAGGCGCCGAAGGCGGCGACGTTGGTCACCACGCCCTCCAGCAGCATGCCGACCTCCAGGTCGCCGATCTTGTCGACGCCCTCCTTGAAGGTGGCCGTGCGGAAGGCCGGGCGCGGGTCGCGGCCCGGCTTGTCCAGCTCGCCGAGGATGTCGGTCACGGTCGGGATGCCGAAGGTGTCGTCGGCGAAGTCCCCCGGCCGCAGCGCCCGCAGCGCGGCGCTGTTGCCGATCAGCTCGCGCAGCTGGCCCCCGGTGCCGGCGAGGATCCGGCGCACCACCGGGTAGGCCTCCGGGTGCACGCTGGAGGCGTCCAGCGGGTCGTCGCCGTCCGGGATCCGCAGGAAGCCCGCACACTGCTCGAACGCCTTCGGGCCGAGCCGGGCAACGTCCTTGAGCGCCTTGCGGGTCCGGAACGGGCCGTTGGCGTCACGGTGCGAGACGATGTTGTCCGCGAGCGTGCCGGTGATGCCGGAGACCCGGGTGAGCAGCGGCGCGGAGGCGGTGTTGACGTCCACGCCGACCGCGTTGACGCAGTCCTCGACCACCGCGTCCAGCGAGCGGGACAGCTTCACCTCGCTCAGGTCGTGCTGGTACTGGCCGACGCCGATCGACTTGGGGTCGATCTTGACCAGCTCAGCCAGCGGGTCCTGGAGGCGGCGGGCGATGGAGACCGCGCCGCGGATCGACACGTCCAGCTCGGGCAGCTCCTGCGAGGCGAACGCGGAGGCCGAGTAGACCGAGGCGCCGGCCTCGCTGACCATCGCCTTGGTGAGCTTCAGCTCCGGGTGGCGCTTGATGAGGTCCTCGGCGAGCTTGTCGGTCTCGCGGGACGCGGTGCCGTTGCCGATCGCCACCAGGTCGACGGCGTGCTTCTTCGCCAGCGCCGCCAGCGTGGCCAGCGCGGCGTCCCACTTGTTGGCGGGCTGGTGCGGGTAGATCGTGTCGTACGCGAGGACCTTCCCGGTGGCGTCCACGATCGCGACCTTCACGCCCGTCCGGAAGCCCGGGTCCAGACCCATCGTGGCGCGGGTGCCCGCCGGGGCGGCGAGCAGCAGGTCGCGCAGGTTGGCGGCGAAGACGCGCACCGCCTCGTCCTCGGCCTCCTGGCGCAGCCGGCCGCGCAGGTCGATGCCGAGCCGCACCAGGATGCGGGTGCGCCAGGCCCAGCGGACGGTGTCGCCGAGCCACTTGTCGGCCGGGCGGCCGTGGTCGGCGATGCCGAAGCGGGCGGCGATCCGCTGCTCGTAGTCGCTCTCGCCGGGGAGGTCGCCGCCCTCCTCACCGTCGAACGGGGAGAGTTCGAGGTCCAGCACCTCCTCCTTCTCGCCGCGCAGCATCGCCAGGATGCGGTGCGAGGGGAGCTTGGTGTACGGCTCGGCGAAGTCGAAGTAGTCGGCGAACTTGGCGCCGTCCTGCTCCTTGCCCGCGCGAACGGTGGCGACCACGCGGCCGCGCGTCCACATCCGTTCGCGCAGCGAGCCCACCAGGTCGGCGTCCTCGCCGAACCGCTCGACCAGGATGGCCCGCGCGCCCTCCAGCGCGGCGGCCCGGTCGGCCACCGACTCGTTCAGGTAGGCGTCCGCCACGGCCGCCGGGTCCTGCGCCGGGTCGGCGAGCAGGGTCTCGGCCAGCGGCTCCAGGCCGGCCTCGCGGGCGATCTGCGCCTTGGTGCGCCGCTTCGGCTTGTACGGGAGGTAGATGTCCTCCAGGCGGGCCTTGGAGTCGGCGGCGAGGATCTGCGCGCGCAGCGCGTCGTCCAGCCTGCCCTGCGTCTCGATCGACTCCAGGACGGCCGTGCGCCGCTCCTCCAGCTCCCGCAGGTAGCGCAGCCGCTCCTCCAGGGTGCGCAGCTGCGTGTCGTCGAGCGAGCCGGTGGCCTCCTTGCGGTAGCGGGCCACGAACGGCACGGTCGCGCCGCCGTCGAGCAGGTCGACGGCCGCCTTCACCTGCCCGCCGCGGACGCCCAGCTCCTCGGCGATCTTCCGCTCGATGGCCTGCTGGGCCTGCTGGGCCACCTGTCCGTCTGGCGTGCTCACGAAGCCGGTCACCTTCTCCAGAGTTGCTTTCCCCGTACCCCCGCATTCTGGCAGGTACCCCCGACGCCCCCGCCCGCCCCGTCGCGGCCGGGCGTGGCGCGGGCCCGCCTGGTGCGGAACCTCGTCAGGACCGGTCACCGACGGTCGACTCCGGTCGGCCGTCGGCGAGGATCGCGATCAGCCGGGTGCCGCCCTTGCTCGTCACCACGCGCAGCCGGTCCGGTCCGTCCCAGGCGGCCTCGCGGAGGTCGTCGTGGTCCCCGTCGACGTACGTGACACGCCAGCGACGGGTGGCGAGACCCGAACCCTGGTCGACGTAGACCCAGTAGAGCGGGTCGGGCCCGAACCCGGCCTGGTCCTGCCGGACCACCAGGACGCGGTCCGGGCGCCCCGGTGCGGCCTCGGTGTGCGTGGTCCGGGGGCCGTCCGAGGAGAGGATCCAGAACGGCACGGTGCCCACGCCCAGCACGACCACGGCGCAGCCGAGCCCGCCGCGCACCCACGACGGCCACGGCGAGAACACCAGTGCCACGATGAGCAGGGCCAGCGCCGACGTCCCGAACAGCAGCGGCTCGTCGAGCCGCTGCTGCGCCACCAGCAGTCCGCCCGAGCGCCGGTTGGACCGCCCCACCACGGCGGCGCCCACCAGCGCGGCCGCGCCCCCGAGCGCCCCCCACATGACCCAACGTCCCCACCTGATCGCCATCGCCCCACCCTAGTGTTCGAAATACCGCGAACAGCCGAGGAGCCCGGGAGTACAGTGCCGGGCATGTGCGCTGCAGCCCGGATGCATGACGACGAACCGGACATCGACACCGCCCTGGTACGGCGGTTGCTCGCCGCCCAGTTCCCGCACTGGGCCGGGCTGCGGATCGAGCCGGTCGCCTCCGCCGGGACGGACAACGCGATGTTCCGGCTCGGGCCCGAACTCGCCGTCCGGCTGCCCCGGGTGGGCTGGGCGGCCGAGAGCGTCGGGCGCGAGCAGCGCTGGTTACCGCAGCTGGCCCCGCACCTGCCGCTCCCCATTCCCGCCCCGCTCGCGCTCGGCCGGCCGGCCGCCGGCTACCCGTGGGAGTGGTCGGTGCTGCACTGGCTCGACGGCGCCAACCCGGTCGTCGGCGCGACCACCGCGCCCGTCCAACTCGCCCAGGACCTCGCCGGGTTCGTCACCGCCCTGCGCGCGGTCGACCCCGCCGACGGCCCGCCGGCCTCTCGGGGCGTGCCCCTGGCCGCCCGCGACGCCTCCACCCGGGCGGCGATCGGCCGGCTGCGCGGATCGATCGACACCGACGCGGCAACCGCCGTGTGGGAGAAGGCACTTCGACTGCCGGAACACACCGGCAGACCGGCCTGGATGCACGGCGACCTCTCCCCCGGCAACGTCCTGCTGCACCGTCAACACCTCAGTGCTGTCATCGACTTCGGACTGATGGGCGTCGGCGACCCGACCGTCGACCTGATCGTCGCCTGGAACCTGCTCCCCGCCGCGGCCCGGCCCGTCTTCCGCGCCGCCCTGGCCGCCGACGACGACGCCTGGGCCCGCGGCCGGGCCTGGGCCCTGTCCATCGCCCTGATCCAACTCCCCTACTACCGCACCACCAACCCGGCACTGGCCGCCAACGCCCGCCATGTGATCCGCGAGGTCCTCGCCGACCGCAGTGTGTGACGGGCCGCGCTGCCGTCGGCCGATCCGGTGACCGTCGGCCGATCCGGTGACCGTCGGCCGACCCCGGTGAGCGTCGACGACCGACCCCGGTGAGCGTCAGCCGATCCCGGTGACCGTCGACGCCAGCGACAGGAGCAGCGCGCCGAGCGCACCGATGCCACCGAGGAGTCGCAATCCGCGCCGGTCGTCATGACGGTGGGCGTAGCGCGTGGCGGCGGCGGCGAACGCCAGGCCGCCGACGATGAACCACGGCCCCCACAGGTAGAGGTACCAACGGGTCAGCCCGACCAGATCGGGATCGACCGAGACGGCCCCGGCCTCGACCAGCAGGCCGTGGAGGACGAAGAGGCCACCGTGCCAGGCGAGCAGGACCGTCGCGCCGCCACCGCAGAACACCAGGAAGCGACTGAGCCGCAGGCTCCGCCGCCGCGTCAGGCCGAAGCCGATCAGGGCGCCGAAGACCTTGAGCAGACCGGTCACCCACAGGACGGCCAGGAACCACGGGACGCGGTCGCGAGCGAGCTCCACCAGTGACGGCGCCACCGTCGACCGCGCGCCGACGGTGCCGCCCAGCGCCCAGACGAAGCTGGGTACCGCGAACAGCAGCCCCCACACCGCAACGGCGTGGCCCCACCGTGTGCCCGGGCCGCGACCGCGCACCCGCGGCGGGGCCGGTCGCACCGTGGTACCCGAAGAACGCGTGATCGACATGGCTCCACCGTCGCAGCAGGGTGGAGCCGGCAGATCATCTGCGCGGAGGATCCTCCTCCCCCGCGAGAGCCACGTCCCGCCGCCCGCCCGGGGCCGGCCATCCGCTCAGAGAGCGGCCCGCGCCTCGTCGATCGAGTCCAGGACGGCCTTCGCACCGGCGGTGGCGGCGAGCTCGGCGGCCTCGTCGAGCAGGGTGCGCGCGTCGTCGGAGCGGCCCTCGGCGACGGCGATGTACACGAGGCCGACCAGGTTGGCGGCCACGCCCTCGGGGAAGGCGAGTTCCCGGCGCAGGCGGGTCGACTCCTCCAGCAGCTCCCGGGCGGCCGGAAGTCGGCCCGCCTTGTGCTCGGTGATGCCGAGGTGGCGCAGGGCGTAGGAGAGCGTGAGGCGGTCGCCGGCGGCGATCGCCAGCTCGCGGGAGCGCTGGAAGGCCGGGAGCGCGGTGAAGTCGTCGCCCTGGACGACCTGGTGATAGGTGCCGATCCAGAACTGCGCCTCGGCCTCGCCGCGCCCGTCACCGAGGCTCCGGTAGAGGTGCGCCGCATGCTGGAACAGCTCCAACTCGCGTTCGTCCGACGTCCGCTGCTGCAGGAAGCGGGCGTGCAGAACGCGGCCGCGAATCAACGTGAGGTCGGCCTCGACGGCGTCCAACTCGCTGTCGGCAACGGGCAGGACATCCGTCTCACCCCCGAACACCGCCTGGTTGCAGAGACGTCGCGCGTGCTCGATTCGTTCGTCCATGGGCACGACTTTATGCCGTGGTGCCCGACGGCGGGTCGAGCTGCGCCCAACCGAGACTGGTGGAGAGTTCGCCCTCGCTCGACTCCTGCCCCCACGCGGAGGCGAACTCCCTGACGAGCCGGAGTCCGGGTTCCGGATCCGCGCTGTCTCTCGGGAGCCGTCCCGGGTCGACGCGACCGGTGTCGTACACCTCGATCCGCAGACCGGAGGGGGCGGTGTACTCGAACAGCACGTCGATGAGCAGGTGTTCGGGCACGCGCGGGCGCAGCACGGTGTGCGCGACCAGCTCGGTCACGATCAACTCGGCCGCCTCGGCGTAGCGTTCGCCACCCTTGAGATCGGACAGGAACCCCCGCAGGACCACCCGCGCGGCGGAGGCGGAGGAAAGGTGGCGCGGGAGGGAGCAGAACTGGTCGCTCGGCGTCCTGTCAAGGGATTCGGGCATGGCGGTGCCACCTTCTGGGTGCAGTGGGATTCCGTGCGCGGGGCAGGCGCTTCGTGCACTCACTCAAGGCGAGCGCCTGTTCCGTTCCATCAACAAGCATGGGCCATTCCGGCTAGCGTGACGACAGATCAGCTGTTTCCAGGGCACGTTCTGGCACGAGGGGGAACGCACCATGACCCGCAAGACGTCGACCAACCCCAACCTCCGAGCGAGTGCCGGTGCCGTGTTCGGCGCCGTCGTGCGGCGTCATCGGCTGAGCAAGCGGATGTCCCAGGACGAACTGGCCGTACTGGTGCCGTGCAGCCGCTCCCAGGTCTCCCGAATCGAGTCCGGCACTCGCACCCCGCAGGAGGACTTCGTCACCGCTGCGGACAGGTGGCTGGAGACCGGGGGCGAGTTGATGGAGCTCTGGCGGGAGATCGACTGGTACGCCAAGGTCGACCACCCCGACTGGTTCCGTCGCTACGCGCAAATGGAGGCGAAGGCAGTCAAGGTCCAGGAGTACAACGCCACCTGGATCTCGGGCCTGCTCCAAACCGAGGAGTACGCCAGAGCGTTGTTCGAACATGGCGATGCAGCTGGAAACCCACAGGAGATCGACGAACGGCTCGCAGCCCGCCTCAACCGCCAGCAGCGCTTCCTGGACCCCAACGGACCGTTCCTCGTCAATCTGCTCTCCGAGGCAGCACTGAACATCAACGTCGGGGGCGCGGGTGTGATGGAGAGGCAACTCGACCATCTCATCAGGATGGCCGAACGCCCGAACAACCTGATTCACGTCGTGCCGTTCTCCCTCGGCGAGCGAATCCTGTTCAACGCCTCGGCGACTCTCATCACAGGACCAGACGGCAAGATTCGCATCTACTCGGAAATCGCCAACCACGGCCACTTCGTGGAAGATCCGCGCGAGGTCCAACGGTTCTCCCGGGTCTATGATCTCCTCCAGGCCGATGCCCTCTCGGTCCGCGAGAGCATGGCTCTGATCCGCAGAGCAAGGGAGAGGTACCTCAATGTCCATCGCCACACCCTCCTTCTCCAACCTCACTTGGCGAAAGTCCAGCTACAGCGGCAACAATGGCGGTCAGTGCGTCGAAGTGGCTGACCTCGCGTCCGGCCGGCTCGTCCGTGACTCCAAGGACCCCGAGGGCCCCGTCCTCGCCTTCCCCGCCCCCGCCTGGCAGGCCTTCGTCGACGCCGTCCGCACCGACGCCTTCCCGACCCCCGGCTGCTGACCGACGCAGCCGGTTCACGGAGATCGGCCCGGCCTTCCTGGCCCCCGCCCACCGGCGCCTGACGGCGGCGGCTCGGCACCCAAGAGCTCGGACGGGAGAACCCGTTGGAGCCCGTGATCACCGTTTCGCCGCTCCCTCCGATGACATAAGCTGCCGAACGGCGACGCGATCCGCGCGGTGAGCCGAGAGGTCGATGGCGCAGGGGTCGATGACACACCGACGAGATGCCGGTCCGCCGGGGGCCGCTGCCGACGGGACGGCAGAGCCCCGGTCCGGCAACACCTGGGACTCGGCGCTGTCGTCCGGGGAGTTCGCGGCGATCAAGGGTGCCGGGTTCGATCCGGTCGGGCAGGTGCTCGGCACGGCCGTCTTCACCATCGGGTACACCGGCGTCTGGGGCTGCCCCGGCGCGTGGTCGGCCGAAGACGGCATGAAGCCGCCGTCCTCGGCGTGGGATTCGTCCTTCGCGCCGCTGGTGAGGACGCTGTACGCGGCGCGCAGGCTGGCGCTGGCCCGGGCGGTCGCCGAGTGCCGCGCGTTCGGCGGCGACGGGATCGTCGGGGTGAAGCTGCGGGTCGACGAGTTCCCGGCGGGGGGCCTGGAGTTCACCGCGCTGGGCACCGCCGTCCGGGCCCGCTCGCGGATCCGGCCGCGCCTGCCCTTCACGTCGCACCTGAGCGGCCAGGACTTCGCCAAGCTGATACACACCGGATGGGTTCCCACCGGACTCGTTCTCGGCATCGCCCTCGCGATCCGGCACGACGACTGGCGCACCTCCCGCCGGATCCGGTGGACCGCCGGGAACCAGGAGGTCGACGGCTACACCCGGCTGATCAACCACGTCCGCCACGACGCCCGGAACCAGCTGGCCCTCGATGCGGCGAAGCACGGCGGCGACGGGGTGGTGGTCGACGAGGTCGAGTTGACGGTGAGCGAGAGCGAGTGCCCCACGTTCGGGTACTCGCGCGACCTCAGCGCGGAGGCGGTCTTCGTCGGCACCTCCATCGCCCGGTTCGGCCGCTCCGAGCGGCCCGCCGGGCCAAGGCCACTGACCATCATGAGACTGGAGCGCGAGCGCTGACATGACCGAGCGAACGGGGAAGGAACCGGCCGGGGAGGCCGCGCAGCCTGCTGCGGAGGGCGTGCCCGAGGACGCGATGCGGCGCCTCGCGCAGCTCCGGCCGGGGGAGAAGGGTTCGCTCTTCACCTCGGACCTGACGGTGAACGAGTTCCTGCTGGTCCGCGAGGCCGGCTTCCGCCCGCTCGGCCTCGTCCTCGGCTCCTCCGTCTACCACGTCGGCATCCAGCTCGGCCGGTGGTCGAAGAACCAGGAGCTGACCAAGCTGTCACAGGCCATGTACCACGCGCGCGAGTTGGCGATGAGCCGGATGGAGGCGGAGGCGAGCGCACTGGGGGCGGACGGGATCGTGGGGGTGCGGCTGGACATCGAGTTCAAGGAGTTCGGCTCGGACATCGCCGAGTTCATCGCGGTCGGCACGGCCGTGAAGGCGGACGGCGCGGACCCGGGACCGGGCGGTACCTGGCTCAACAACAAGGGCAAGCCGTTCACCTCGGACCTGTCCGGCCAGGACTTCTGGACACTGATCCGGGCCGGGTACGCACCGCTGGACATGGTCATGGGGTCGTGCGTCTACCACGTGGCGCACCAGCGCATCACCCAGGTGCTGGGCAACACGGGCCGCAACGTGGAGATCGAGCCGTTCACCCAGGCCCTCTACGATGCGCGCGAGTTGGCGATGAGCCGCATGCAGGCGGAGGGGCAGGCCCTGGAGGCCGAGGGGATCGTGGCGGTCCAGCTGAGGCAGCACTCGCACAGCTGGGGGTCGCACACCACCGAGTTCTTCGCCATCGGGACGGCGGTGCGCCCGCTTCGCGACGACCACGTCATCGACCGACCGACCATGGTGCTGAGCCTCGATGCCTGAGACGGATGTGGAACTGCTGGCCGCGGCGCTGCGCCGGGACAGCGCGGACCTCGACCTCTACGCCAAGGTGCTGTCGGCGAACCTGGCGGACTCGCTGCCGCCCGGCGCCGTGCGGGTGAAGCGCAGGCGTTCCGTCACGGAACGGCTGGCCGGGCGCGAGGGTTCGGTCGCCGAACTGGACGTCGCACTCGGGGAGTGGCGGCTCTCGCTGCGGATGGATCGGGGCCGGGTGGCCGGGGAGATCTGCCACGAGGTGCGGGGCATCGTACTCTCGCGGCGCCACGTGGGCCTGGACGAGTGGATCGATGCCCTGGCCCGGTCCCTGGCCGAGGCCGCGGCCTCGAACGCCCGTGCCCGCGAGGCCGTCGAGCGTTTTCTGGGCTGACCGTCACCGGCCCCGCCGCGTCGACGCCTTCCCGGCTCCCGGCTGCCGAACCCGGTGCCCCCGAATCCCCTCCCCGACCACCGCGGAGGGGATCTTCGGTGCCCCTCCGCGGTGGTCGGTAGGGTGCGTCCATGACACGTCACATCACCTTCGACGCCCTGCACAACTTCCGTGACCTGGGCGGATACCGGACCTCTGACGGGCAGTCGGTCCGGTGGCAGCGGCTCTACCGGTCCGACGCGCTCGGCAAGCTCTCCTCCCCCGCCGACCTCGCGCTGTTCCGCGAGCTCGGCATCGGCACCGTGATCGACCTGCGCTACCCCTGGGAGATCGCCGCCAAGGGGCGGATACCCGAGCTCGACGGGGTGGCGTACCACAACCTCTCGATCGAGCACCGGCCGTACGACCAGGCGGAGATCGACCCGGAGGTCGACCCCTGGCGCCACCTCGCCGACCGGTTCGCGGAGGTGGCCGAGGACGGGGTGGCGGAGATCCGCCAGGTGCTCGGTCTCATCGCTACGGCGGACCGGCCGCTGGTCTTCCACTGCGCCTCCGGCAAGGACCGCACCGGGCTGATCGCGGCCCTCGTCCTCAGCCTGCTCGATGTCTCCGAGGACGACATCGCGGCCGACTTCGCGCTCACCGAGCTGGCCACGCCGCACCTGGTCGCCGACTGGCACGCCGCCCACCCCGGGCGCACGCTGCGCTGGCCCGGGTACGGGCGCGCGCCGGAGGACGTGATCCGGCACGTGCTCGCCGATCTCACCGCCGCCCACGGCTCGGTGCGTGCCTATGCCACCGGCACACTCGGTGTCGACGAGGAACTGATCGCCTCACTGCGCACCCGGCTGCTCGCCGAGTAGCCGGGCGGCGGCGGAAATCAGCCAGCCCCTCACTGGAATGACAATCCCACAAAATCAGAGCTGAACAGCACATCGGTCAGCACTGAGCATTCCTGAAAGGGCTGCGCTGGTTCTCCTTCGGTCAAGTAAATATTCTGCCACTTCGAGTCACCGACTTGCCAAGCCAGGGCCCCACCACTCCCATTCTCCGAATGGCCGGAAATAATAGTTCTGGGCAGCTGTTCGTGCACGCTAAGGTCGTTCCCGCGGCGGCTCGTCCGATCGGGTGATCAAGGCCGGTGGCAGTCGAACCTCCGCTCGTTTCTTTTTGCCTGCATGACGCCCGTTGCGGCGTCACCGAAAAGATCGGACGGGATATGCACGCGAAGCACCGCACGCTCGTGCGCGGCATTCTGGTGGCCGCCGCGCTGCTCGGATTCGCCGGGGCGACGCCGGCCCTCGCGGAGGGCTCCTGGACGTCCCACATCAGCAACTGGGGGCCCGGCTCGGAGTCCCGCCGGTGGGCGGACAACGACCGGGACGACGCCGTGACGACGGTGTCGTTCAAGGGCTGCAGCACCGACACCAACGACTTCAAGAACGCCGACCTCCAGCTCTACAAGGACATCCTCGGCCCCGACAAGTCCTACGGCTACCGACTGAACCGGTGCGACACCTCCGTCTGGGGCGACCAGAGCTCCGGCGAGTACTACTTCGCGCTGGAGGGCGTGCGCTCCGGAGGCAAGCTCTGGGTCGACTCGGTGAACGCCCAGTACTGAGCCCGGCCCGACCCTGAGCCCGCTTTCCGGAGCTGTCGGAATTCACGGAGCCACCGGAATCGTCCGAGCTGCCGGAGTTCCCGGTGTGCCGACGGGAGCCCCCTTCCGTCGGCACACCACCCCTCCCACCGCATCGCCCCCGCACCCGCACCCGCACCCGCACCCACCGAGCGAAATGCGTCGACCCCGCCATGACCCTTGAATTCCACCGCATCGACTTCCGGTACACCCGGAAGGCCGGACTCTTCGCCGGCTTCGCCCTGCGGATCGACGATCCGGCCACCGTCCTGCTCGGCCCCAACGGCGCCGGAAAGTCCACCCTGATGGCACTGGCCGCCTCCCAGCTCGCCCCGCGACAGGGCTCGGTCTCCTGGCGCGGGCGCACCCCGACCGGGCACGACGGCCGGGCCGCGTACCGGCGGGCGGTGGCCTGGCTGCCGCAACAGGTCACCCCGGTGCCGGGGCTCAGCGTGCGCGAACAGGTCGCGTACTGCGGCTGGTTGAAGGGCATGTCGCGCGCCGAGGCCTGGCAGGCGTCGGCCGGTGCGCTGGAACGGGTCGGCCTGGCCCCGCTCGCCGACCGCCGGAGCCACCGGCTCTCCGGCGGTCAACTGCGCCGGCTGGGAATCGCCGGCTGCCTGGCCCACCGCAGCGAGCTGATCCTGATGGACGAGCCGACCGCCGGGCTCGACCCGGCACAGCGCGGCATGTTCCGCACCCTCGTCGAGGACCTGGCCGGAGAGGTCAGCGTGATCGTCTCCACCCACCAGACCGAGGACCTCGCCGCGACCTACCGGCACGTGGTGGTCCTGGACCAGGGCCGAGTCCGCTTCCAGGGCGGCATCGGGGAGTTCCACGCCCTCGCCACCGCCACCTCCCCTGACACCGGCCCCGACACCGGCCCGGGCACGGGTGGCGGCACGGCCCCGGGCACCGACGCCGAGGCCGCCTACACGCGCCTGGTCGAGCGGGAGGCCTGACGTGCTGCTGCGCACGATCCTCCGCACCTCCGCCAGCCTGCGGGCACTGCCGTTCCTGGTCGGTTTCGTCCTGGTCCCGCTCGGCGACGAGCTCTCCGCCTGGGTCACCCCCGGCTACGGCCTCTCCGCCGCCGGACACGCGAGCCTCGCGCTGCCGTTCGCCTGCGCGGCCTGCGCGGCCGCCGGATCCTGGGAGGGCGGCCGGCTGCACCGGGGGCGGGTCTTCGACCGCTCACCGGTCCGGTCACCGCTGGCGATCACCGCGCCCGTCCTGCTGCCGGTGGCGGTGATGGGCGGGCTCGGCATGGTCGCGGCCCTCGGCACCACCGCGCTGGCCGGCGGCACGGCGGCCGGCGCGCCACAACCGGGCGTCCTCGCCGTCTGGACCGGGCTGCTGCTCGCCGCCACCCTGGTCGGCTCGATCGTCGGACGGGTGTTGGCACCGGTGGTCGCCGTACCGCTGGCCCTGGTCAGCAGCTTCGTCCTGAACGCCTACCCGGCCTCCTTCGACGCCTACTGGGTGCGGCACCTGGTCGGCGGCGGGCTCTCCGACTGCTGCGCCGTGGACCAAGTCCTGGACCAGAAGGCCGTACTGAGCTCACTGGCGTTCTCCGGCGCGGTGTGCGCGGCGGCCGTCCTGCTGATCCGGTACCGGGGCGCGCCGGCCGCGCTCGCCGGCGCGCTGGCGGTGACGGCCGGCGGGGTGGCGCTCGCCGCCCACCTGGCCCAGGGGCTCGGCCCGGAGCCCGTGCTGGACCGGCCCGCCAGCGCACTGGTCTGCGACCACGGCCGGCCGCGGGTCTGCCTCTGGCCGGAGCTGGACGGCCCCCGCGCGAGCCTGGTCCGCGACGAGGCCAGGCGCGTCGTCACCACCCTGGCCGGACACGGCGTCCCGGTACCGGCGACGCTCACCATGGCAGCCCGCCCGGGGCCGGGCGAGGCGAAGCTGGGCATCCCCACCACGGCCCGCGTGCCGGACGTGACCCCCGGCGTGGTCGGCGGACTGCTCCCCCGCACCCCGGACTGCGCCCGGTCCGGCGCCCCCTACCCGGCGGGCGAGGCCGCCGGACCGGTGACCGCCTGGCTCACGGCCAAGGCGACACCGGACGGGACGGCACCGTTCGGGGCGGCAGCGAACGGGACGGCAGCGGGCTCCCGGGGCCGGTTCGGCGCGCAGGACACCGCGCTCGCCGAGCAGGTGCTGCGACTCCCCCGGGGCGCCCAACTCGACTGGTACCTGGCGACGACCGAGGCCCTGCGCCACTGCGACACCCCGGCACCGGCGCTGTTCCCGGGCGGTGCCCGGTGATCTGGTGGTGCAAGGCACGCGCGGTACCCGCCGTCCTCGCCGCCCTGGCCGGGACCTTCGCACTGGGCCTGCTCGTCGGCGACGGCGAGCTGCCGGTGCCCGCCCTGCGCGGGCACGCCGGCCACTTCCTGGTGGCGCACGTCATCACGCTGCTCCCCGCGGTGTTCCTGCTGCACGGCCTCGGCCGGGGCGACCTGCGGACGGAGGCCGTCGCCGGGCGCTTCCTGCGCGGGCTGGACGCCGGGCTCGCCCTGGCCGTGGCGACGGCGGGTGCGGCAGCGGGCGTCCTCGCCCACGCGGCCGGACAGGGCGACCTCGCCCTCGTCCTCGCCCGCAACATCGCCGGCTACCTCGGCTCGGCGCTGCTGCTCCACCCCCTGCTCGGCCACCGCCCGGCCGCCGCCGTGATCGCCGCCGTCCCGCTGCTCTGCTCGGCGGCCGGCTGGCACCCCGACGGCCGCCCCGAACCCTGGGCCTGGCCCCTCCACCCCGCGGCGTCCCCGTACGCCCTCACCGCCGTGACCCTCACCCTCCTCGCCGGCACCACCTGCACCCTGCTCCGCCACCGCCCACCGGTAGACCCGCACGCCCTGGCCTGACCACCGCCCGCACAGGAAGTCGGCCCACCCGACTTCCTGCGCGCCGAGCCGTCAGCGGCGGCGCGGCCGCCCGCCCGTGCCGCCCTGGCCGCCCGAGCGGCCGGGGTGCGGCTTGCGCGGGCCCCGGCGGGCAGTGGCCGCCGGGGCGCCGGCAGGCGCGGTGACCGTGGTGGCCCAGTGGCCGGGGCGGGTGAGGGCGGGGGGCAGCTTGGTGGCGGCGTCGCCGCGGGCCGCGTTGAGCTGGGCCTGGGTGAGGAAGAGCGCGTCGGTGAGGTCGGCGCCGGCCAGGTCGGCGTCCCGGAGGTCGGCCCCGATGAGGTCGGCCATCCGCAGATCGGCGCCGGCGAGGTCGGCCGCGACGAGCAGCGCCCCGCGCAGGCTGGCGCCCCGCAGGTCGGCGCCGCGCAGCCGGGCACCGAACAGGTCGGCGCCCCGGTGCTCCTTGCGGCGCGGGACGGCGGCCCGGACCAGCTCGCTCGCCTTCAGCAGCAGCTCGCTCACCCCGTGGCGGTGCGCGGGCACGTCGACCGCCAGGATCTCCGCCGGGGTGCCGGCCGCGAGCCGGTCGGTCTCCGCCAGGGCCCGGCGCAGCTCGGCGTGGACCGGGCGGGCGGGCTCGTAGGTGAGCGCCTCGGTGAGGTACCAGAGCAGTTCGTGCAGTTGCCGCACCACCGGGAACACGTCGGCCATCCGCCGGGTGTCCTCCGGCGCCTCGCGCCAGCTCCGGCCGCCGAAAGTGACCTGGGAGACGCGCTGGCCGGCCCCGAAGCAGTCGTACACCGTGCAGCCCTGGAAGCCGCTGTCGCGCAGCCGGGCGTGGATGCCGCAGCCGAAGTCGGCCTGCAGGTTGCGGCACGGGGTGCCGGCCGGCTTGTCGACGGCGAAGTCGGCGCCGGCCGCGAACGGCAGGGCGACGCAGCACAGCCCGAAACAGCTCCCGCAGTCGGACAGCAGGCTGATGGGGGCGGGCGTGGGCTCGGTCACTGTGCTGGTGTTCCTCCGTACGGCGGCGCCCGGGCGGTCCGGGCCCGCAGGGGCGGTCGGGGTGGCAAGGGGCTGCCGGGCTCCGCCGGGGGCTTGCGCGAAGTCTGCGAGGGCCTGCGGTAGAGCGTACCGACACCACCACCGGGGCCGGGCCGCCCGGGAACCGGGGGGCGGGGATCGGCAGTCCGTTAGTGTGGTCGGCCGGTGTCGGTTCGGGTCTGTACGAATCGGGGGCACCGGAGGCACCGGAGCAAACCGAACAGTGGAGGAAGCAGGCATGTCCCGGCACGACGTGACGGCGTACCCGGACACCGAGGGCAGCCAGGACGCCCCGGGCGCCGCAGCGGCGCCCGCGGACGGCACCGCGCCCGCGGAGGCGGAGGCGGAAGCCCTGCGCTTCCCGCGCCGCGCCCGGACCGCCGCCCTCACCCTGCTCTGCTTCGCCGTCTGCCTCGCGATCGGCGCCCAGCAGTGGACCACCGCCCAGCTGGGCGGTTTCGACCTCGGCATCTTCGACCAGGGCGTGCGCGGGTACGCGCACCTCGGCCTGCCGGTGTCGACGCTGAAGAGCTTCCACCACGAGTTCCCGCCGGACTTCTCCCTCCTCGGTGACCACTTCTCCCCCGTGATCGCGCTGCTGGCGCCGCTGTACTGGCTCTGGGACGACCCGCGCTCGCTGCTGATCGGCCAGGCACTGCTGTTCGCGGCGGGGGTGCCGCTGATCCGCCGGATCGCCGACCGCTGCTTCGCGGACGCCGACCCGCGCACCGCCCGCCGGGCCGCCGACCTCGCGGCGCTCGCCTACGGGCTCGGCTGGCCGCTGCTGGTGGCCTCGCGCGGCGGGTTCCACGAGGTGGCCTTCGCCGTCCCGCTCACCCTGCTGATGCTGGAGCGCGGACTGGCCCGCCGCTACGGCACGGCGGCCCTGGCCGGCCTGCTGCTCTGCTGCACCAAGGAGGACCTGGGGCTGGCGGTCGGCGCGTACGGGCTGGTGCTGCTGCTGCGGGCCCGCCGGGACGAGGACCGCGACCGGCGCCGGCAGACCGCCCGCTGGGGCACCGGCTTCCTGCTCGGCGGACCGCTCGCCTCGGTGGTGGCGATCGTCTGGCTGGTGCCGGCGATGGGCGGGGTGCCCGGCTACTACTGGAACTACGGCTCGCTGGGCACCGACGCCGGCGATGCCGCCTCCAGCGTGCTCGCCGACCCGACCCTGCTCGTATCGGCCGCCTTCGACGCCCCGCTGAAGCCGCTGCTGCTGCTCTGGATCTTCGGCACCCTGTTCCTTCTGCCGCTGCGCTCGGCGACGGTGCTCTGCGCCCTCCCGCTGCTGGCGGAGCGGGTGCTCTCCAGCAACCCGAACCACTGGTCGATCGCCCGGCACTACGACGCGTTCCTCTGGCCGATCCTGCTGGTCGCGGCAGTGGAGGTGCTCGGCCGCCGGCACGGCAGCGTGCGCACCCGGCGCCTCGGCGTGGCGGCCGCCGCCCTGACGATCGCGGCCGCGCTGCCGCTCGGGGCGGCCAACTTGTTCGTCCCCGCCTACTGGCAGCCGAAGGCGAGCGAGGCCGCGCTGATCCGGGGCGCCGAGCGGATCCCGGACGGCGCCTCGGTGGAGGCCGACAACCAGGCCGCCCCCCGGCTGACCGCCCGCACCGACGTGGTGCTGGTGGACGGCACCCCGCGCGGGCGCGAGTACGTGCTGATCCGCTCCGACAAGCGCGCGTTCCCGTTCAAGACCGACCGCGAGCAGGCGGCCCGGATCGAGCTGCTGCTGGCGCACGGCTACCGCCAGGTCTGGTCCGAGGACGGCGTCGTGCTGCTGCACCGGGAGAGCACCGAGCCGGTCCCCGGCGAGCACGTGCCCGGCCCGGACAGCACGGGGTACCAGGACGAGGTGCCCTCCGACGTCGGCCACAACCTCTTCCGGGGCTGACCCGACGGGACGACGGCGGCCGCTGCGGCTGCTCCAAGCATCGAGGACGCAGCGCCCTTCCGCGGCGGGCGCGCCCGGTCCTACGGAGTTCCGGGCCGGCCCCCTCGCGACCGCGGGCCGGACGGCAGCAGGTAGGTTGGCTGGCCGTCGGTGGCGGCGTCCCGTCGGCGGCATCTCGTCGCCGCGTCCCGTCGGCGGTGTCCGGAAGGCGGTGGGTGATGGTTGCGCGAGCGGTGGTGGACTGCGCGCTGTACGAGAACGGGCAGCGGCTGCCGGGCGAGGTGGAGCCGTCCGAGGCGCTGCGGCGGATAGACGAGGCGCCGGGGCGGTTCGTCTGGATCGGCCTGTACCAGCCGACGGCGGAGCAGTTCGCCGAGATCGCGGCGGCGTTCGACCTGCATCCGCTGGCCACGGAGGACGCGGTGCGCGCCCACCAGCGGCCGAAGCTGGAGCGGTACGGCGACACGCTGTTCCTGGTGCTCAAGACGATCACCTACGTCGACCACGACAGGGTGACGGCGACCAGCGAGATCGTGGACACCGGCGAGATCATGGTGTTCGCCGGTCCGGGCTTCGCGATCGTGGTCCGGCACGGCAGCGCGCGGTCGCTGACCGGGGTGCGGCGGGACCTGGAGGCCGCGCCCGAGTTGCTGGCGCTCGGACCGGCCGCGGTCCTGCACGCCGTGGCCGACTCCGTGGTCGACCAGTACCTGGAGGTGGCCGACGCCTTCGAGCGGGACGTGGAGGAGCTGGAGTCCGCGGTGTTCTCCTCCGAGCGCACCGACGACGCCGGCCGGATCTACCAGCTCAAGCGCGAGCTGCTGGAGTTCAAGCGGGCGGTGGTACCGCTCGGGGCGCCGTTGCAGCGTCTGTGCGACGGCTCGCTGCCGCAGGTGCCGACCGGGATCACCGCGTACCTGCGGGACGTCGCCGACCACCACGCGCAGGCCAGGGAGCGGATCGCCGCCTTCGACGAGCTGGTGGGCGGCATCCTGTCGGCGAGCATCGGCCGCCTGTCGCTGCAGCAGAACACCGACATGCGCAGGATCAGTGCCTGGGCGGCGCTCGCGGCGGTGCCCACCATGGCGGCCGGGGTGTACGGCATGAACTTCGACCACATGCCGGAACTCCACTGGACGTACGGCTACCCGGCGGTGGTCCTGGTCGTCGCCACGGTGTGCGTCTTCATCTTCCGTGCGTTCCGGCGCAACGACTGGCTCTGACCCGAGTGGTCCCGGCGGCCCGGGGACACCGCGCGGTGTCCCCGGCCCGGACCGGCGCCGTCCCCGACCGGCGGGCCCGGTCAGCCCTCGTAGGGCAGCAGCTCGGCGCGCTTCGGCGGCCGGCCGTCACCGGAGGACCGGCCGGTGAGGCGGCGGCCGATCCAGGGGCCGAGGTGGGTCCGGGCCCAACGGGCGTCGGCGGCCAGCTTCTCCGCCCGGCGTGGCGGGGCGGCGGTCGGCAGCGGGGCGCGCCAGTCGAAGGCGGCGGGGCGCCCGAGCGCCTCCAGGACGGCCTCGGCGACCCGGCGGTGGCCCTCGGGGGCGAGGTGCAGGCGGTCCTCGGCCCAGAGGCGGCGGTCGTCGAAGCAGGGGGCGGAGAAGAGGTCGACCACCGCGATGCCCGGGTCCTGGCCGAGCTCGTGCACGAAGCCCTTCATCCGCAGGATCGCCGGGAGCAGCCGGGCGCTGCCCGCCATCCGGCGGGTGGGGTCGGTGCTGGTGAACAGCACCACGGTGGCGCCGGTGGCGCGCAGCGCGGTGGCGGAGCGGCCGAGCAGGTCCTCGACCCGGGCGATGTCGCAGCGCGGCCGCAGCACGTCGTTGAGGCCGCCGGCCAGGGTGACGAGTTCGGCGCGCATCGCGGCGGCGGTGGGCAACTGCTCGTCGTGGATCTGGCCGATCAGCTTGCCCCGGACGGCGAGGTTGGCGTACCGGAAGGCGCCGGTCGGCTGCTCGGCGGCGAGCCGCTCGGCGACCCGGTCGGCCCAGCCCCGGTAGTGGCCGCCGGGGAGCAGGTCGTCGCACATGCCCTCGGTGAAGGAGTCCCCGACGGCGACGTAACTGCGGTACCCGGTGGGCTCGGTGGGCACGCGCTTCTCCAGTGTGTTCTCCATGGCCCGACGATCGTACGCGCACCTCCACCGGATCCCGGGGACGCCCCCCGGGACGACCGCGCGGCGGGCGGTCGCCGCTCGACGACGGCGGCAACCGAACGGCGACCGGTCGTTTATCGCCCCGGGGCAGAGTGGGTCGGGCCGGGAGGGGACGCCCGGCGAGCACCGCCCATCGGGGAAAGGCCCCGGGCGGCAGCGGCGGTCGTCGTCCGTACTCGACGGCGACCACGCTCGCCCGGGCCGCCCGACCACCGGCGCGGACCGACCACCAGCAACGGGGGAGCTGGTCGCCGGAGTCCGGTACGGACCCGCCGCCGGTACGGAGGGGTTCGCGCAGTTCCGCACGGGACTGCGCGAACCCGGTCCGCGCCCGACAGCCGCCCGGAGGACCGGCGCGGCCCGCGCTCACGCGCCCGGGGGCTCGAACACCTGGCGCATCGTGAACGCCTCCGCCGTCGGGCCCTCCGCACGCAGCAGGGTGAGCCTCTGCTCGGCCTCCTGCGGGGTGGGGCGGTGGCCGGCCGGCACCCACCACAGGGCGGTCATCGCCTCGACCGGCCGGGCGAACCACTCCCGCCGCCGGCGCATCACGGCCCGGTGCTCGGGGTGGAACACGAAGGCGTCGAGGGCCTTCGGGTCGCGCCAGACCGAGAGGTTGACCAGCAGCCACTCGTCGTCGAAGATCCGGAACCCGGTCGCGTACCCGCCATCCTCCTTCAGCCGCCAGACGAAGCCGTCGGCCTCGTCGGCGAGCGCGTTGACGGGTTCGAGGGCGGCGACGAAGTCCGCGAGCAGCGGGCTGTCGATCGGTTCGAGCATCCGCGAGATGTTCACCTGGGCGAGTTCGTAGGACGTCATCCGCAGGACCCTAGCCCGCCAACACCGCGCTGTCCTCCGCGTTTTCGCGCCGGCCCGCCACCGCGGGAGCACCCCCGGAACCGCTGCCGCCGGCATCGGCCGCCCCCGTGATCCAGTGCTCCCGCACCGCGTCCGTCGGGCGCTGCTCGCCGAGCAGGTCGAGGCCCCACGCGCCGAGTGCGTCGACCACGCCGCGCAGCGTCGCGCCGCGCTCGGTGAGCTCGTACACGGTGGCGTTGGCGGGCCGCTCCAGCCGGCGGCGCAGCACCAGGCCCTCGCCCTCCAGCTGCTTGAGCCGCGTGGCGAGGATGTCGGTGGAGACGCCGGGCAGGTCGGCGTGCAGGTCGGTGTAGCGGCGCGGGCCGGCGAGGAGTTCACGGACGATCAGGAGACTCCAGCGCTCCCCCACCGCGTCCAGGG
Organism: Kitasatospora sp. NPDC058218; assembly: GCF_042882445.1. NCBI lineage: Bacteria > Bacillati > Actinomycetota > Actinomycetes > Kitasatosporales > Streptomycetaceae > Kitasatospora > Kitasatospora sp. NPDC058218. The sequence continues at coordinate 20,547 of NZ_JBHVWC010000047.1, forward strand.
CGCGGGCGACGGCGCAGTACTGGTCGTAGCTTCGGCGTGACATGTGGATCAGCATAGCCAAAAGGTTGGACTTTCCAAGTGCTTACTTGGTAGAACAAAGCAACCAGAACGTGCGGGGTGACCGGTCGGGAGGCCTCAGATGGAGTTTCGGCAGTCCAGCAAACTGACGGACGTGTGTTACGAGATCCGCGGCCCGGTGGTCGACCGGGCCAACGCGCTGGAGGAGGCCGGGCACAGCGTGCTGCGGCTGAACACCGGCAACCCGGCCACGTTCGGCTTCGAGGCGCCGGAGGAGATCCTCCAGGACATCATCCGCAACCTGCCGAACGCGCACGGCTACAGCGACTCGCGCGGCATCCTGCCGGCCCGCCGCGCGGTGGTGCAGTACTACCAGCAGCGCGGCGTCGCCGGGGTGGGCGTCAACGACGTCTACCTCGGCAACGGCGTCTCCGAGCTGATCCAGATGGCCGTCACGGCGCTGGTCGACGACGGTGACGAGGTGCTCGTCCCGATGCCCGACTACCCGCTCTGGACGGCCGTGGTCCGGCTGGCCGGCGGCAAGGCCGTCCACTACGCGTGCGACGAGCAGGCCGAGTGGTACCCCGACCTCGACGACATCGCGGCCAAGATCACCCACCGCACCAAGGCCATCGTCGTCATCAACCCCAACAACCCGACCGGCGCGGTCTATCCGAAGGAACTGCTGGAGGGCATCCTCGACCTCGCCCGCCGGCACCAGCTGATGGTCCTGGCCGACGAGATCTACGACAAGATCCTCTACGACGGCACCGAGCACCACTGCCTGGCCGCGCTCGCCGAGGACGTCCTGACCCTCACCTTCAACGGCCTCTCCAAGTCCTACCGGGTGGCCGGCTTCCGCAGCGGCTGGCTGGTCGTCTCCGGCCCCAAGCAGCACGCCACCGACTACCTGGAGGGCCTCACCATGCTCTCCGGCATGCGTCTGTGCCCCAACGTCCCGGCCCAGTACGCCGTCCAGGCCGCGCTCGGCGGCCACCAGTCCATCAACGACCTCGTCCTGCCCACCGGCCGGCTCGCCGAGCAGCGCGACGTCGCGTTCAAGGCGCTGAACGAGATCCCCGGCGTCAGCTGCGTGAAGCCCAAGGGCGCGCTGTACGCGTTCGCCAAGCTGGACCCGGCGGTGCACCGGATCGTCGACGACGAGCAGTTCGTCCTGGACCTGCTGCTCCGCGAGAAGATCCACGTCGTCCAGGGCACCGGCTTCAACTGGCCGCGCCCGGACCACTTCCGCTTCGTCACCCTCCCCCGGGCCGACGACCTGGAGACGGCGATCAACCGGATCGGGCGCTTCCTCACCACCTACCGGCAGGTCTGACGGACTCCTGGAGGAGTACTACGGTCCGTCCTACGGGGGCGACCTCTACGGCTCGTAGGCTTGTCGGCCATGACCGTCCTGCGCTCCGCCGCCCTGTTCGCCCTCGCCGCGCTCGCCGAGATCGGCGGCTGCTGGCTGATCTGGCAGAGCGTGCGCGAGGCGCGACCGTGGTGGCTGGCCGGCCTCGGGGTGGTGCTGCTCGGCGGGTACGGCTTCGTCGCCGCGCTCCAGCCGGACAGCACCTTCGGCCGGGTGCTGGCCGCGTACGGCGGTGTCTTCGTCGCCGGCTCGCTGCTCTGGGGCGTGGTGGTGGACGGCTTCCGGCCCACCCGCTACGACGTGGCCGGGGCGCTGATCTGCCTGGCCGGGGTCGCCGTGATCATGTACGGGCCCCGGCGCTGATCCGCCCGGCCGGCGTGCCGCCCCCCGGCGGCACGCCACGTGACACCGCGCGGCACGTGACACCGCGCGGCACGTGGCCCCACGTACCACGTGGCCCCACGTACCACGTGGCCCCACGTCCTACTTGACGCCGGCCGCCTCGCAGGCCTCCGCGAACGGCGCGGTGCAGATCTCGGACGCCTTGTACAGGCCGCCGCCGACCACCGTGGCCTGCACCTTCGCCCTGGTCACCACGATCGGGGTGAGCAGCAGCGAGGGGATCCGCTGCCCGCCGCTGTCGACGCCCGCGTTGGCCGCCGCGTTGATGTCCATCCCCTTCAGCAGCTGGACGGCGATGCTCCCGGCGGCGTCCGCCTCGGGCTTGTACGGCTTGTAGACGGTGTAGGTCTGCTCGCCGGTGAGCACCCGGCGCACCGCGTCGATGGAGGCGTCCTGGCCGCCGACCGGGATGTTCTTGATCCCGGCCGCCTTCAGCGCCTCGATGACCGAGGCGGCCATGCCGTCGTTGGCCGCGTACACGGCCTGGAAACCGTCCTTGCCGAGGGTCTTGATGGCCTCGTTCGTCTTCGCCAGGGCCACCTCCGGCTTCCACTCGCCGGACTGCTCGTAGGCGATCTTCTTGACCCGCCCGTCGAGGGCCCGGTGCGCGCCGGCCTTGAACATCGCCGCGTTGGGGTCGGACTCGGCACCGTTGATCATCACGACCGTCGCGGCGGCGGCCTTCGGGCCGAGCGCGTCCAGCAGCGCCTGGCCCTGGATCTCGCCGGTGCGCTGGTTGTCGAAGGAGACGTACGCGGCGACCTTGCCCTCGGCCAGCCGGTCGTAGGCGACGACCTTCACGCCCTTGGCGGCGGCGGCGTCCACCCAGGAGGCCGTGATCTTGGCGTTCACCGGGTCGAGCAGGACGACCTTGACGCCCTTGGCCAGCAGGTCGTCGAACTGCTGCTTCTGGCGGGTCTCGTCGCCGTCCGCGTTGGCGTAGTCGATGACGCACCCGGTGCAGAGGGAGGCCACCGTGGACTCGATCAGCGGCTTGTCGAAGGCCTCGTAGCGGGTGGAGGAGGTCTTCTCGGGCAGCAGCAGACCGATGGTCCTGCTCGCGACGCCGTTCGACTGCGGTGCTCCGTCGCTCTGGCCGCAGGCTGCGAGGGCGAGGGCCAGCGCCAGCGCGGCCGTACCGGCGGCGGCGCGACGGGTCGTTCTGTTCATGGTGGGTGGTGCCTCCTGACTGCGCCGCGGCATTGCGGCAGAGGACGGAGTCAAGCCCGCTCCCGACGATTCCGTCAATAACTGAAGGGAAACTCGGGGCACCACTGCTCGATTCGTTATGAAGTGAAGAGCTTGCGTGCATTCCTGCACGACGGCCGCGAAGTCTCCGAAGATCGGCATCAACTCTTCAACGGCAAAGGAGCGGCAACCTCCCGGCCACCGCACCCGGGCATAGGGTGGCGGCGACCGCGCCACCCACCCGAAGGACCGGACAACGATGGCGAAACCACCCGAAGTCGGCTCCCCCGCTCCTGAGTTCACCCTGCCCGGTCTGCTGCTCGACGAGCAGTCCGGCACCGCCGAACGCCGCGAGTACCGGCTCGCCGAGGCCAAGGGCAGCCCGCTGGTCCTGGTCTTCTACCCCGGCGACGACACCCCCGTCTGCACCAAGCAGCTCTGCTCGTACAGCTCCGACCTGGACCGCTTCCGCGGACTCGGCGCCACCGTGTGGGGCATCAGCCCGCAGGGCCTGGACAGCCACGAGCAGTTCGCCCGCAAGCACCACCTGGGCTTCCCCCTGCTCGCCGACCCGGACCGGACCGTCGTCCGCGCCTACGGCATCGCCGTCCCCGGGCTCGGGCTGCGCCGTTCGGTGTTCGTCCTGGACGGCGACGGCACGGTCCGCTGGAAGCACGTCGCCCTCGCCGGGCTGACCTTCCAGCACAGCGACACCCTCGCGGCGCAGCTGGCCGCACTCGGCTAGACCCGCCGCCGCGGCCCCGCCCCGACCGGTCGGGCCCGTGAACGCCGGTGGCCCGGCCGGGAATCCCCGGCCGGGCCACCCGAACGTGCCGGGGCGCGCTACCAGCCCCAGCCGCCGCCCTCGCCGTCGTCGTCGGTGGCGCTGTCCCAGCCCTCGCCGACCTTGCGCAGGATGGTGTAGTGGTCGACCTGCGTGCCGTTCTCGGCCAGCGCGGTCACCTTCATCGACGACTTCTGCCCCAGGTGCGCCGGGGTGACGTCGACCTTGATGAAGGAGTAGCCGGTGTAGCGCACCCGCGACCACTCGACCTTCTCGGTCACCTTCACCCCGCCCTTGGCGAAGTGGTAGGTGTCCACCGAGTCGAGCCGGTTCTCGTGGCCCTCGTAGGTGTCCGGGGCGTCGAAGCTGTACAGGCTGCGGCCGGCCGCGCCCGCCGTCACGTACACCACGCCGTCGGTGGCCGGCTCGACGGTGGCGCCGCTCGGCACCGCCTTGGAGACCTTGTTGCCGAGGATCGCGTCGGTGCGCTCGTAGACGTGGTTGTGACCGTTGATCACCAGGTCCACCCGGTACTTCTCGAACAGCGGCACCCAGGCCTCGCGGACCCCGCCCTCGGAGGCGTGCTGGTGGGTGGTGGAGAAGGCGCAGTGGTGGAAGAAGACCACGACGAAGTCGACGGTCTCGTCGTCGCGGAAGTCCTTCAGCGTGCGCTGCAGCCACTTGGTCTGCTTGCCCGCCGAGATGCCCAGGTTGGCCGGGATCTCGTAGGAGACGTCGTTGGCGTCCAGCGAGATGACGCCGACGTTCTTGTAGCGGAAGGAGTAGACGCCGGGGACGGTGCGCGGGTCCGGGCCGTTGTCCGGCAGGAAGAAGCGGTTGCTCTCGCCGCCGTACCCGTTGTGCGAGTACCAGGCCTCCATGTCGTGGTTGCCGTAGGAGACCATCCACGGCACCTTCGACGCCACGGTCTCGGTCTGCACCAGGAAGTCGTCCCAGGTGCGGGCGTTGTAGACCGACTTGTCGGAGTCCTGGCCGGAGCCGGCCGGGTCGGCGTAGCAGATGTCGCCGGCGTGCAGGTGGAAGGCCGGGTTCTGGGCCAGGATCACGTGGTCGTTGCCGGCCGCGTGCGCGCTGACGCCCTGGTCGCCGAAGGCGGTGAAGGTGAACGGCTCGTACACCTTGCCCCAGCGGTGGTCGCGCGAGGGCGCGGTGCGGAAGGTGCTCAGGGTGGAGACCGCCTGCTGCGAGGCCGGGTCGAAGCCCTGGTGGCCGACGCCGTAGTAGTACGTGGTGTCGGGCTGGAGGTCCTCCAGCGCGACGTGCAGGTAGTACTGGTCCACCGGCTGACCGGTCGGGGTCAGCGCGGGGGTGTGCAGGGCGCGCACCTCGGCCTGGACCTTGTGGCTGAGGTCCCACGGCTGCTTGCCGTAGCGCAGGAACGGCTTCTTCACCGGGGCCGGGACCTGCCAGGAGACCCGGAACTGGGTGTCCGGCTCGGGACCGAAGGCGAGGTGACGACCGATCGGGGCGACGAGCGCGCCGTCCACGCCCCCGGCCGCACCGCCCGTCAGCAGCTGCGGGGAGGCCGGTGCGGCGGTCGCGGTGCCGCTGCCCAGCGCACCGCCCACCGCCAGGGCGCCGACGGTGACGGCGCCGGTGCGCAGCATCCGGCGACGGGAGAAGCGGGCCCGCAGGTACTCGTGCTGCTCGGCCATGCTCATGCGGTCGGCGAGCTTCGCGGGCACGCCCATGTTGGGGATATCCATGGGCGGGACTCTTCCAGCGGAGCGTTGACCGGACACGGACGTACGGTGAACGCGCCCCGGCGTGCCGGTCAGTCGAACGCCAATGTTCGACCATGTCTCGGCAAAGCCGCCCCGGGCGGCGGGAGCTCGGCGGATCATCCGCCACCGCCCGGATCCTGATCCGGCGTCGCCGGCTCCCGCAGAGCCGTGGTGACCGGGGCTCAGCTGACCGCAGCCCGGGCGGCGGGGCTCACCGGGGCGGCGGGGCGATCTCGTCCCAGCTGGAGGGGGCGCGGTTGCCGGTGCCGTCACAGGTGCGGCAGACCTCGTCGCGGTAGGCGTGCTTGGCGCCGGCCGCGTCGACCCGGTAGCGCACGTAGACACCGGTGCCGTCGCAGAGGAAGCAGTTGCCGCCACCGCCGCCGACCTCGGTGGTGCCGGTGCCCTGGCAGGTGCGGCAGCTGAGACCGGCGGTGCGGCCGGTGCCCGCGCAGATGCGGCAGACCGTGGTCACGTCGAAATTCCTCCCAAGCCGGGGCGCCCGGTAAATGGTAGTGCCCCGGCCCGCCGCGCGGACCGCCCCGGAGTCGGACGGTCCGACGGGGCGGGTGCCGCCGGTTCGGACCTCAGCCCGGGAGACCGTCGCGGACCCGGCGGGAGACGGTGACCTGCTGGAGGTCGAGCAGCCCGGGCGGCTCGGCCACGCCGGGGCCGCCGGCGTGCACCCACTCGGCTATCTCCTCGACCATGTCGTCCGCCAGGACCCAGCCCAGCCAGACCGGGCGGCCGCCCGCCGCACGGCCCTCGCTCGACGGGCCGACCACCACGACGTTGGAGTGCGCGCACACGTCCAGGCACTTGACCGCGCGGACCCTGCCCGCCGTGCCGACCGCCTCGCGCAGCCGCTCGTACTGGCCCGCGTGGTCGACCCCCGGGTGCTTCTCCTGGGTGCCGCAGCAGCAGCCCCGGCAGACGGTGACGGTCACCGGGGCCGCGGCCCCCTTGGTGCCACCGCGCTCGCGGTCTCGACGGCTCATCGGCTCAGCACTCCTCGTGGTTCCCGGCCCCGCCGTTCGGGGCTTCCTGGTGGAGGGCCCGCAGCCACGCCCGTTCGCGCAGCAGCCGCAGGCCGTTGAGGCCGACGATCACGGTGGAGCCCTCGTGCCCGGCGACGCCGAGCGGCAGTGGCAGCGTACCGGCCAGGTCCCAGAGCGTCAGGACGGCGATGAACGCCCCGGCGATCACCAGGTTCTGCACGACCAGCCGACGGGCCCGCCGGGACAGCGCCACCACGGCCGCGACGGCGGTCAGTTCGTCGCGCACCACCACCGCGTCGGCGGTCTCCAGGGCGAGGTCGGAACCGGCCCGGCCCAGCGCGACCCCGCTGTGCGCGGCGGCCAGCGCGGGTGCGTCGTTGACGCCGTCCCCGACCATCAGCACCCGGTGCCCGCGGTCGGCCAGTTCGCGGACCGCCGCCACCTTGCCCTGGGGCAGCAGCCCGCCCCGGACGTCGGTCAGGCCGACCTCCCGGGCGAGGTGCTCGGCGGCACGCCGGTTGTCCCCGGTGAGCAGCACCGGCGGGCGGCCGGTGAGCGCGGCCAGGCCCCGGACGGCGGCCGCGGCCTGCTCGCGCGGGCGGTCGGCGAGGCCGAGCACGCCGACGGGTTCACCGTCGCGCAGCACCAGGACGGCGGTGCGGCCGTCCTCCTCCAGCTCGGTGACGGCGGGGTGCGCGCGGTACGGGCCGGGGGCGCCCACCGCGACCACCGCGCCGGCGACCACGGCCCGCACGCCGACCCCCGGCGTGGAGGTGAAGTCGGTGGCACCGGGCAGCGCCAGGCCGCGCTCGCGGGCGGCGGCGACCACCGCCCGGGCCAGCGGGTGCTCGCTGGAGTGCTCGGCGGCGGCCGCGAGGGCCAACAGCTCTCCCTCCGTGACGCCCAGCGGGCGCAGCTCGACGACCCTCGGTGTGCCCTCGGTGAGGGTGCCGGTCTTGTCCAGGGCGACGGCGTCCACCTGGCCGAGCCGCTCCATCACCACGGCGGACTTGACCAGCACGCCGTGCCGGCCGGCGTTGGCGATGGCGCAGAGCAGCGGCGGCATGGTGGCCAGCACCACGGCGCACGGCGAGGCGACGATCATGAACGTCATGGCGCGCAGCAGGGTGGCGGTCAGCTCAGCGCCGAACGCGAGCGGGACGGCGAAGAGCAGCAGGGTGGCGGCCACCAGAGCGGCGGCGTAGCGCTGTTCGACCTTCTCGACGAACAGCTGGGTGGGCGCCTTGGTCCCGGAGGCCTCCCGCACCATGGCGACGATCCGGGCGATCACGGAGTCGGCGGCGTCCCGTTCGACGCGGATCCGCAGCGCGCCCGCGCCGTTGAGCGTGCCCGCGTACACCTCGTCGCCCACGGACCTGGCGACGGGCAGCGGCTCGCCGGTGATGGTGGCCTGGTCGACCTCGCTGCTGCCGTCGAGGACCCGGCCGTCGGCGCCGATCCGCTCGCCGGGGCGGACCAGCACGGTGTCGCCGACGGCGAGTCCGGCGGTGGGGACGCTCTCCTCCCGGCCGTCGGGGGTGAGCCGGCAGGCGGTGACGGGGGCGAGGTCGAGCAGGCCGCGGACGGAATCGGCGGTGCGGGCGGTGGCCAGCGCCTCCAGGGCGCCGCTGGTCGCGAAGATCACGATCAGCAGGGCTCCGTCCGGCACCTGCCCGATGGCGGCGGCGCCGAGTGCGGCGACCACCATCAGCAGGTCGACGTCGAGGGTCCGCCCGCGCAGCGCCCGCAGCCCGGCCAGGGCCGGCTCCCAGCCGCCGGCCAGGTAGGCGGCCGCGTACAGCGCGCCGGACGCCCAGCCCGGGCCGTCGAGCAGCCGCAGGGCGAGCGCGGCCAGGAAGGCGGCGGTGGCGGCGGCCGCCCAGCGCGCCTCGGGCAGGGCGAGCACCCGGGTGCGGCGCGGCCGTGCCGTCGCGGGGGCGGCGGCGGCCGCCGGTCGGGTGAGCAGGGCGCTGGACAGGGGCGTCGCGGACATGGCCGTCACCATACAGGAACACATGAACAAGCTTTCATCCTTTGGCCGACCGCTGCCCGTAGGATGCCCCCATGGGACACGCCGCCGCCGAGAACACCGTGCCGCAGATGCGCCTGGACGCGTCCAACGCGGCCAAGGTGGCGAGCACCCTCCAGGCCCTCGCCACCCCCTCCCGCCTGCTGATACTCGCCCAACTGCGGGAGGGCCCGCGGGCCGCCACCGAACTCGCCGACGCCGTCGGCATGGAGCAGTCCGCCTGCTCCCACCAGCTCCGCCTGCTGCGCAACCTCGGCCTGGTCGTCGGCGAACGCCGCGGCCGCTCGGTGGTCTACTCCCTCCACGACGACCACGTCGCCGCCCTGCTCGACCAGGCCGTCTACCACGTGGACCACCTGCGCCTCGGCCTCACCGACGACCGCTAGGCCGACACCGCCGGCCCGGCACCCGACCGGCACCCGTCGCGGCCCGGACGGCCCGGCACCCGCCTCCCGACCGGCACCCGTCCCGTCGCGGCCCGCACCGGCGCCGTCCCCCCTCCGCACCCCGCCCCCGCCCACCCGCCGGATCCGGCGTCGGCGCCGCCCCCTAGGGTGTCGCCCGTTCGAATGGATCAAGGAAGGGCGATGGATGATGACAGGTCCGAAGCGGTGGCCACTGTGGACGTCGGTCGGGGTGGCGGCAGCGGGCCTGCTGGCGGCCGCCTTCGGGATGGCCCTGGTGGCGTTCGGCTACTCCGTGCACCAGACGCCGAGCCAGGCGATGAACCCGACGCTGGAACGGGGCACCTCGATCATCACCGAGAAGGTGCGCGGCGACGAGGTGCGGCGGGGCGACGTGGTCCTCGTCGCCGACCCCTGGGACCTGCGGGGCATGGTCGTCAAACGTGTCATCGGCATCGGCGGCGACCGCGTCGCCTGCTGCCCGCAGGGCGGCGGCGTCACCCTCAACGGGCAGCCGCTCTCCGAGCCCTACCTCCACGAGGGCTCGCCGAACGGCGGCCTCCCGGAGTACAGCGCCGTCGTCCCGGCGGGGCGGCTCTTCCTGCTCGGCGACCACCGCACCGACTCGCTCGACTCCCGGATGTACCAGGCCGCCGATCAGGGCAGCGTCGCCGCCTCGGCCGTCCGTGAGCGGGTGGTCTGGCACGGCGGCACGGACCCGGAGCCCCTCCCGGGGAAGCTGCTCGGCGCGCTGGCCGCGATCGTCGGCGGCGGGCTGCTGCTCGTCGTCGGCACGATCGGCGCGATCGTCGCCGCCGTCATCGGCGCCCGCCGCCGGTCGCGGATGCCGATCACTGTCTGACGTGACGTCAGTTCTGGTCCAGCGAACGGTCCTGGGCCTCCAGTACCGCGTCGCCGTGCCGGAATCCCCACTCCCCCAGGGCCTCCAGACTCGGCAGCAGGGTGCGGCCGAGCGGGGTCAGGGCGTACTCGACGCGAGGCGGCGCCTCGGCGTAACTGCGGCGTTCCACCAGGCCGTTGAACTCCAGCCGGCGCAGTGTCTCGGTGAGGACCTTGGCGCTGATGCCACCGATCCGCGCCCGCAGTTCGCCGGGGCGCTCGGGGGCGTCGCGCAGGGCCCAGAGCACCACCGAGTTCCAGGTGTTGGCCAGCAGGTCGAAGGCGACCCTGGCCCGGCAGTCCGCCAGGAACGCCTCGCCCGCCACGTCGTCCGCCGCCATCGACGCCCCCATCCTCTCCGGTCCGCCACGCACCGATCGGTAACCATCGCCGTTCCTAGAGTCATCCCGAACCGGCCGACCGGGCCGGAGCTGGAGAGGATCGCACATGCGGATCGGCATCATCGGAGCGGGGAACATGGCCCAGGCGCTCGGCGGGCAGTGGGTCCGGGCCGGGCACGAGGTGGCGTTCGGCGCCCGGGACGCCACCCGGGCCGCGGCCGCCGCACGACGGCTGGGCGAAGGCGCGCGGGCGCTGGAACACCCGGCCGCGGCCGCCGGGTTCGGCGAGGCGGTGCTGCTCGCCGTCCCGGCCGACCGGGTGGAGCAGGTGGTCGCGCAGGCGGCCCCGCCGGGCGGCCGGGTGCTGATCGACTGCACCAACCCGATCGCGGCCGGCACGCTCGCCCTCACCACGGCCGGCGGGCCGTCGATGGCCGAGCGGATCGCCGCCGCCGCGCCCGGCACGCACGTGGTGAAGGCGTTCAACGTCTGCCACGAGAGCGTCTGGCGGCTCACCCCGCCGGTCTTCGACGGGCACCCGCTGGGCGTCCCGCTCTGCGGGGACGACCCGGCCGCAGTGGCCCTGGTCGGCCGGCTGGTCGCCGACCTCGGCGCCGAACCGCTGCCGGCCGGCGGCCTGGCCCGGGCGGGGCTGCTGGAGGCGGCGACCGCCTTCGCCATCGGCCTCTGGTTCGCCGGCCGGGACGCCCGGGCCGTCCTCCCGCCGCTGGCGTACGCGGGCGGGGAGGGCTGAACGGGCCCCGGCGCCCCGGGACCAGGGCGCCGGGATCCGGGGATCAGGGGATCCGCCACTCCTGGTACTTGTTGCCCGGGGTGCAGGCGGTCATGGTGACCTGCTTGCCCGCGCCGTTGTCGGTCAGACAGGTCGACCCCGAATAGTTCTTGAGGTAGTAGGCGCCCGAAGTGCTCGCTCCGATCACCGACCAGCTGGTCAAGAAGCTGAACCCGGGCGAGAGCAGCACCTTCTGGCTCGACTGGTTCGAGAAGTCGGCCTCCTGGACGAGGACCGGGCCGCTCAGGTTGCACGGGTAGATCTTGTACCAGCCGCCGGGGTCCGGCGCCGAGCGGACCCAGCCGTAGGCGGTCGTCCCGCCCATGACGGCCGCGGCGCCCGGCGCCGGGCTGTCGGTGGACAGGCCGAGCTTCTGACCGTCGGCCACGTTGACGATGGCTCCCCAGTTCGCGCCGCCGCACCCGGCGGGCACGGTCGGCGCCGGCGGGTTCGACGTGGGCGGGTTGGGGGCGGGCGGGTTGGGCGCGGGCGGGTTGGGCGCGGGCGGGTTGGGCGCGGGCGGGTTGGGCGCCGGAGCAGGTGGGGCCGGCTGGTTGGGCGCGGGAGCGGCCCCGCCACCGCCGCTGCCACCACTGCCACCGCCCGTCTTCGGCGCAGTGCCACCGGACCCGCCGGACGAACCGCCGGACGCCCCGGTGCCGCCCGCCACCGCCCCGCCTCCGGCGTTGGGCGCCGGGGCCACCGGCTGACCGCCGGTGTTCGGCGCGGGGGTGGTCTCGGGCGGGGCGGGCGGCGGGGTGCCGGGCGTCGTCTCCCCGCCCGGCGGCGTGGTCGGGGCCGGCTCGGTCGGCGTCGCGTCGGCCGTCGGCGGGTCGGTGATCGTCGTGGCGGACACCGAGACGGCGGGCTGCGCACCGGGGGGCTGCCCCTGGGACTGGAACGGGCCGGCATCGACCAGCAGGACGGTGGCGGCGCCGCTGGTGATGATCACCGGAACGACGACGGGCACCAGGAAGCGGCGCCAGCTCCGGCGCGCGGGGGGCTCGGGGACGGTCCGGGGCGCCACCCGGGCGACCTCGACCGCCGGGCCGCCGGCCGCCTGGCCCCCCGCGACGGCGGGAGGAACGGCCCGCACCACCGCGGCGACCGGCGCCGACCGGTCGCCCACCGCGGCCCGCGCCGCGGCCGCCATCGCGGCGGCGTCGGCGAACCGGTCCCCGGGCTGCTTGGCCAGCGCCCGCGCGACGAACTCCCGCACCGCCGGCGGGAACTCCGCCGGCAGGTCCGGCGCGGGCTGCTGGACGTGCTTGAGCGCGACCTCGACCACGCTCTCGCCGGTGAACGGCGGTCTGCCGGTGAGCAGTTCGTAGCAGACCACGCCGAGCGAGTAGAGGTCCGAGGCCGGCGTGACGCCACCACCACCGGCCTGCTCGGGAGCCATGTACAGCGCGGTGCCGATCACCACGTTGGTCGCCGTGAGCGTGGTGCTCACGAGCGCCCGCGCGATGCCGAAGTCCGTCACCGTCACCCGGCCGTCGTCCCCGAGCATCAGGTTCGACGGCTTGACGTCCCGGTGCACGATCTCCTGCTGGTGCGCGGCGTGCAGCGCGTCGAGCGCCGTGGCGAGCATGCCCAGCACCCGTTCGGGCGGCATCGGCCCGCTCTCGGCGAGGACCTTGTCCAGCGGCCGCCCGTCAACGAGCTCCATCACGATGTACGCGATCCGCTCCCGCTCGACGCCGCCCTCCCCCTCGCCGCCGCTCTCCCCGTAGTCGTAGACGTCCACGATGCCCGGGTGGCTGATCGCCGCGAGCAGCTGGGCCTCGCGCCGGAAGCGCCGGGCGAACGTCCCCTCCTCCAGCAGCCCCGCGTGCAGGACCTTGACCGCCACCTGCCGTTCCAGCACCCCGTCGTCGGCGCGCCAGACGGCCCCCATTCCCCCGCCACCGATCCACTCGGTCAGCGTGTAACGCCCTCCGAGTACGGCCCCCCGACCAGTCATGCCCTGCCCTCTCGCGATGCCTCGCACCAACGGGTTGTCAATAACGCGTCATGTTCTGCCATCAGTCTCCCCCACCCGCCGCCCCGTCAGTACCGGTCGCGGCGGGCGGATCGGGCCGCAGCGAGCGCCAGATGCTCTCCGGCAGGATCCGCGCGACCTCGCCCAGGTCCAGCTCGTAGGTGTCGGACAGCCAGCGGCGGGCCGCCTCCGCGACCGGCCCCATCACCAGGACCTCGACCAGCGGCCCGGGCAGGGGCAGGATCTCGCCCCGCTCCATCCGGGGCTGCATCCAGGCGCCGATCACCGCCAGCCTGGCCGCCTTGGCGGCCTTGATCTGCTCGGCCCGGGCGGCCAGGTAGCCGGAGTAGGCGGAGGCGTGCAGGAAGAGCGCGGCATCCCGGTGCTCCTGGGTGAACCGCAGGTAGGCCTGGACGAGCGCCCGCACGCCGGTGCGCGCGGTGCGGCTGCGCCGCAGCGCGACGATCATCTCGTCGAAGAGCCGCTCCATGCACCGGATGTAGAGCGCGGCGGCCAGACCGTCGAAGCTCCCGAAGTGGTGGTAGAGACTGCCCAGGCTGACCTTGCTCGCCGCCGTGACGGCGCTGACGGTGAACCCCTCCTGACCCGCCTCGGCGTACACGCGCAGCGCACTGGTCAGCAGCAACTCTGCGGTGGCCTCACCCCGTTGCTGCTTGGGGGACATCGCCGCCGCCTCCGCTCGACCGTCACCACGGCCGCGGCCGCCAACTCGGCCAGCTTAGAGCAGGACTGGAGAAGTTCTCTAGAACAGGGCTCTACTTCCGACGCCGCTTCGGGTCGCCGCGGGAGGGCCTCACCGGCCGCCGTGGGAGGGCCCGCCCGCCACCGCGGGCGGACCAGCGCCCTACGCCGTCGCGGCCGCCGCCGCCCGGCCCGCCGTACGGCCGGAGAAGAGGCAGCCGCCGAGGAAGGTGCCCTCCAGCGAGCGGTAGCCGTGCACGCCGCCGCCGCCGAAACCGGCCGCCTCGCCCGCCGCGTACACGCCCTCCAGCACCTCGCCGCCGGGCCGCAGCACCCGGGCCGAGAGGTCGGTCTCCAGCCCGCCGAGCGACTTGCGGGTCAGGATGCTCAGCCGGACGGCGATCAGCGGGGCGGCGGCCGGGTCGAGGATGCGGTGCGGCGCGGCCGTGCGGATCAGCTTGTCACCCAGGTAGCGGCGGGCGCCGCGGATGGCGGTGACCTGGAGGTCCTTGGCGAACGGGTTGGCCAGCTGGCGGTCCCGGGCCTCGACGGTGCGGCGCAGCTCGTCCGGGTCGATCAGCGCCTCGCGGGTGCGGGCGTTCATGCCGCGCGCGAGGTCCGGCAGGTTGCCGGCGACCACGAAGTCGGGGCCGTGCCGCAGGTGCGCCCGGACCGGGCCGGGGGCGCCCGGCAGTGCCCGGCCGAGGACGCCGCGCAGCGAACGGCCGGTGAGGTCGGGGTTCTGCTCGGAGCCGGAGAGGGTGAACTCCTTCTCGATGATCTTCTGGCTGAGCACGAACCAGGTGTGGTCGTACCCGGTGGTGCGGAGGTGTTCGAGGGTGCCGAGGGTGTCGAACCCGGGGAAGAGCGGGACGGGCAGCCGGCGGCCGCGGGCGTCCAGCCAGAGCGAGGACGGGCCGGGCAGGATCCGGATGCCGTGCCGGGACCAGATCGGGTCCCAGTTCTCGATGCCCTCGGTGTAGTGCCACATCCGGTCGCCGTTGATCAGGTTGGCGCCGGCTTCGCCGGTGATCCCCAGCATCAGCCCGTCGACGTGCGCGGGCACCCCGGAGAGCATCCGGTCGGGCGGGGTGCCGAGCCGGGCCGGCCAGGCCTTGCGGACCAGGTCGTGGTTGCCGCCGATGCCGCCGGAGGTGACGATCACGGCCTGGGCGCGGAGCTCGAAGTGGCCGGCGACCTCGCGTGAGCTGGCCGTGCCGCGGGCCGCGCCGCTGGGCACCAGCACCTCGCCGGCGACGGTGTCGGTGACCCCGGCGTGCGCGGACAGTCCGGTGACGCGGTGACGGAACCGCAGGTCGACCAGGCCGCGTTCGGCGGCGGCCCGGACCTTGCGGACGAAGGGTTCGAGCAGGCCGGGCCCGGTGCCCCAGGTGATGTGGAAGCGGGGGACGGAGTTGCCCGGTCCGTCGGCCAGCAGCCCGCCGCGCTCGGCCCAGCCGACCACCGGGAAGAAGCGCACGCCCTGGGCGTGCAGCCAGGCCCGCTTCTCCCCCGCCGCGAAGTCGACGTACGCCTCGGCCCAGCGGCGCGGCCAGGCGTCCTCGGGGCGGTCGAAGCCGGCGGTGCCGTGCCAGTCCTGCAGGGCGAGCGCGTGCGAGTCGCGGATCCGCATCCGGCGCTGCTCGGGCGAGTCGACCAGGAAGAGGCCGCCGAAGGACCAGTGCGCCTGCCCCCCGAGCGAGGCCGCCGGCTCCTGGTCGAGCAGGATCACCCGCCGTCCGGCGTCGGCGAGTTCGGCGGTCGCGGCGAGGCCCGCGAGGCCGGCTCCGATGACGATGACATCGGCGTCCAGGGCCATGCGCTCTCCTCCATCAGTGGTCCGGCGGCGCGGCCGGCGGTCCGGCGGTGCGGCGTGCGCCCGATACTGCGGCCTGCGGCGGGGCGCGTCAACCGGTGGGTAACAAGCTGTCGCGTGAATTCCGCTCCGGGGCGTTTCGGAAATACCTTCGATACACGGTGGAGCGTTATTCCGAAATGCTTCTGACGGTTTTTCGGGAATTTCCGCGCCGCGCATGGACGGATTCGAAACCTGGCAGTAACTTACCTGTCGGTAGTAAAGCTGTGGCCCGGCTCGCACGACCCCCACTCGTTCTCTCTCCCCCAGGAGGAACCCGTGCTCCGCCCTGCCCGGAAACGCCGCACGACCCGCACCTCCCGGAAGTCCGCCCTGTTCGGCGCCGCGGCACTGGGCGCGGCCCTCGCCCTGACCTCCACCAGCGCGCAGGCCGCCACCCCCGCCCCCGGCCACTACGTGGCCCTCGGCGACTCCTACGCCGCCGGCGCCGGGGTGCCCGGCCAGTCGGCCGGACTCTGCCTGCGCTCCGACCGCAACTACGGCCACCTGGTGGCCACCGCCCTCCAGGCCAAGGCGTACACCGACGTCACCTGCTCCGCCGCCAAGGTGAGCGCGATGACGCAGCCCCAGTACCCCGGCCTACCGTGGGGCGGCGCCGCCCAGCTGGACGCCGTCACCGCCGACACCGACCTGGTGACCCTCGGCATCGGCGGCAACGACCTCGGCGTCACCCCGCTCGGGATCGCCGAGGTGATCGCCACCTGCATCGGCGGCGCCGTGGTCAACCCGCTCGGCACGCCCTGCAAGGACGTCTACAACCACGGCCACTGGGACTGGTCCAGCTGGTCCTGGCAGTACGGCAGCGACGACCTCACCGACCGGATCAACGGCGCCGCGCCGCAGCTCGCCGACGTGCTGAGGCAGGTCCACGCCAAGGCCCCCAAGGCCCGTGTGCTGGTGGTGGGTTACCCGTCCGTGCTGCCCGCCGACGGCTCGGACTGCTTCCTCGCCCAGCCGGTCACCTCCGGCGACGTCGAGTACCTGCACGGCGTGCTCGGCAAGCTCAACGGCATGCTCAAGGCCACCGCCGCCGCGGGCGGCGCCACCTACGTGGACACCGCCACCCCGACCAGGGGCCACGACGTCTGCTCGGCCGACCGCTGGATCGAGGGCGCGCTGCCCGGCACGCCGGCCGTCCCGTTCCACCCCAACGCCACCGGCGAGAAGGTGATGGCGGACGCGGTGCTCGCCGCGCTGAAGTAGCCGCACACGCCCGAGGGGGCGGTGACCGGGTGTCCGGTCACCGCCCCCTCGGTCGTACCGCGGGAACTACGGCTTGATGCGGACCACCTGCGGGTCGTGGTCGCTCGCCTGGACGGCGAACTCACTGTTGATGTGCACCACGTCGTACTTGGCGTACCCGACCTCGGGGCTGACCAGGATGTGGTCCAGCACCTGCGAGTTGCCCTGGTAGACGTAGGAGTACTGCTCCTTCTCCGGCAGCTCGTTCACCAGGTCGCGCAGCACGCCGTCCTTGGTGAGCGCGGCCAGCGCGGGAGAGAACTGGTAGTCGTTGAAGTCGCCGAGCGAGACCACCTTGGCCTCCTTGTCGGCGGCCAGCAGCTTGGCGACGAAGGCCTGCTCCAGCGTGGCCTGCTTGATCCGCTGCACCTCGGAGCTGCGGGCCGGGGCCTGGAAGCGGCTGTCGATGCCCTGGTCGCCGCCCTTGCTGTTGAAGTGGTTGGCGATGACGAAGACCTTCTTGCCGCGGAAGGAGAACTGGCCCACCAGCGGCTTGCGGCTGTTCGCCCAGGCCTCGTCGGCGGGGGTGATCCGGCCGGGCGAGGCGGTCAGCGTGGTGGCGGAGCCGGTGCCGGTCACGTCCACCGCGGAGGTGGCGCTGCCACCGGGGATGTCCGTGTAGGAGACCCGCTGCGGGTTGAAGAGGAAGCCCTGGCGGATGTTGCCGCCGGGCTCGCCGCCGTCCTTGCCGTCCACGGGGTCGATCGAGCGCCACTCGTAGGCCGGGCCGCCGGCCGCCTTGATGGCGGCGACGAACTTGGCGACGGTCGCGCTCGCGTCCACCGTGCCGTCGTTCTTGGCGCCGTTGTTGTCCTGGATCTCCTCCAGGGCGAGGACGTCGGGCGAGCGCAGGTTGGTGACGACGGCCTGGGCCAGCTCGGCGAACTTGGCGTCCGGGTTGCCGGGCGCGAGGTTCTCCACGTTGTAGGTGGCGATGGTCAGTTCGCGGTCGGCCGGCTGGGCCGTGACCTCGCGCTGCAGGTGGTTGTCCCGGAGCGCGCCGAGGGTGCCGGCGACCAGGGTGTACCCGCCGAAGCTGTTGTAGTCCAGCGGGCCGTCGGTGGTGCCGGTCAGCACGTCGCCGACGTTGGCGACCGGGAACGGCTGCTGGGCCACCGGCGCCTGCTGCTGCACCATCAGGCGGCCGACGTTGGGCTCCTCGTACGACTCGTACAGCACGCCGCCGCGCTGGCTCTTCTGGTCCTGCTTGTCGGCCGCGACCCAGAGCTCGTTGTACTTGTCGGTCGCCTGGATCACCCGGACGTCCTTGACCTGGACGAGCATGCCCTCCAGCGACTCGTAGAAGTCCAGGGTGTACTTCTCCGGCTGGAGCGGCAGGGCTTCGATGGTGGCGCCGGCCGGGGCCTGCGGCGTGTAGGTGCCGGGGATGTTGCGGGTGTCGACCACGACCGGCGCCGGCAGCGGGTTGCCGGCGGAGACCACGGTGACGGCCGGGTTGCTGAGCTGGGTGAGCGACTGCGAGCCGCCGTTGAAGTTCGGGTAGTACTCCGTCACCTTGCCGGTGACCAGCACCGAGTCGCCGACCTTGACGGTCGGGGTGGCGCTGCCGGTGTAGACGAAGAGGCCCTCGCTGGTGGCCGGGTCGGCGTCCGGGTTCGGGTCCTGGATCCAGAAGCCCTTGGAGCCGTAGCCGCGCACGCCGGTGACGATGCCGGGCACGCCCGCGACCGTCTTGCCGGTCCGGTCCGAGAGCCGGGTGGTGCCCTGGATGTCGTGGATCCGGACGGTGCCCGGCTCGGTCGGACCGGTCGGGGTGGAGCCCTCGGCGACCTCGCCCTTGGCGTTGGTCGGGGTCGGGGCGCCCGCGGCGAGGTCCGCCGCGTTGTCGTCGGTGTCGACGAGGCCCGCCTTGCGGGCCACCGAGGCGCTGTTGGAGGCGCCGGCCGCGGAGGCCGGGCCCTCGTGGACGACGGCGGTGCCGAAGCCGACCAGGTCCCGCACGCGCGGGTCGGCGGCGCAGTCGGCGGCGGTCTTGCAGCTCAGCGGGTCGGTGCCGTGGACCAGGGCGACGGTGCCGCTGGTGCCCGACAGGGCCAGCGCACCGGCCGCGTCCGGGGTGGGCAGCTCGACGGTGCCGGCCGCACCGGCCGCCTCGGCGACCAGGTAGCGCGCACCGGGCGCGATCGCGCCGGTCAGCGGGGTGACGCCCCACTGGGAGTTCGCGCCGGGCGTGCCGGATATGTACTGCACGCTCCAGCCGTCCAGGCCGAAGGCGGCGCCACCCTTGTTGGCCAGCTCGATGAAGTCGTTCTTCAGCGTGGCACCCGAGTTGCCACCCCCGCCGTACACCTCGGCGATCACCGCGTCGGCCGAGGGCGCGGCCACCGCGGCCGGCAGCGGGACGAGCACCAGCGAGGCGGCCAGGCCGGCCGGGAGGAGGGTCGCACGGAGCAGGGCGCGGCGCGAACGCGGGCGGGGAGCGGGGGAGGTGGTCACCTGGACGGGACTCCTTGGTCTGTCGTGGCGCGCGGCGGCACGGCAACGGGGGCGGCACGTTTCGTCCGGCAGTCGTGGGGCCGCCGGGTCGTGAGGGTGGGTCAGGCAGGCGCGGACCGCGCGCTACCCGCGTAGAAATGCAGGCACGGGGACCCGGAACGGCCCCCCGCAGCGCCTTAAGATACGCGCGTAGAAAATGACGCGACAAGCCCCCGGCGGTGAACAATCGGTACCGCCGAAGAGATCGCACCCGAAGCTGTGACGTGCGCGACAGCTTCGACGCCGACCGACCTGACGACCCGCCGGACGACCGACCGGCCCGGGGCACGCCGAGCGACCGCAGCGTCGACCGGCCCAGCGGGCGCGCCGAGCGACCGGGGGCGGGCGCGCCGGCCGAACCGGGGGCACCGCGCCGACCGGCCCTACAGCCAGCCCCGCTGAGCCGCCTTCAGCCCCGCCTCGAACCGGCTGCCCGCGTCCAGCCGCTCCATCAGCGCGGCCATCTGCCGGCGCACCGTCCGCACCGAGACGCCGAGCCGTTTGGCCGCCGCGTCGTCGGTGAGCCCGGTGGAGAGCAGCCGCAGCAGCTCGCGCTCGCCGGCGCTCAGGCCCGTCCCGACGTCCTCGGCGCGGTGGGTGCCGAGCGGGACGGCCGTCTCCCAGGTCTGCTCGAAGAGCGCGACCAGCGAGGCGACGATGCCCGGCTCCTCGGTGCACAGGGCGCCGAGCCGGGTGTTCTCCGGGTCGATCGGCACCACCGCGGTGGACCGGTCGAAGACCAGCATCCGGGGCGGCAGCACCGGCGCGGTGCGCACCCGGCCGCCGAGGCCGGTCATCCACTGCGCGTACCCGAGGGTCTCCGGGTCGTTGCGGACGCTGTCCTGGTAGATGGTGCGCAGGCTCACCCCGCGCACCAGGGCGTCCTCGTCCAGCGGCCGGGAGGCGGCCAGGCTGGCCGCGGACTGCGCGCCGCCGGGCATCACCGCGAGGCACTCGGAGGTCAGCCGGGCGGTCAGCACCTCCAGTTTGGCCTGGATGGCGTCCAGGCCGACCAGCCGCTCGCCGCCGTCCACCAGGGTGCTCGCGCGCAGCGTCGCGTACTCGGCCACCGCCCGCGCCACGGCCGCCTTGGAGACGGCCAGCTCCTGCTGGCGCCGGGCCAGGTCCTCCTCCTGGCGTCGCAGCAGCAGCTCCAGGCCGCGCTCCGGGCTGACCGGCCAGAAGGCCCCGGGGCGATCGCGGGAGGCGCGCAGCAGGGTCAGGTCGGCGAGTCGGTCCAGGGCCTCCCGGACGGCGCGCTCGGGGAGCCGGAGCCGCTCGCAGAGCTCGACGACGCCACCCTCGGGGTCGGCCAGCATCTCGCGGTAGACGGCCTCCGCGGTGGTGTCGAGCCCCAGCAGTTCCAGCACTTCCACGACCCCTGATCGTCGCAATGGGATTATCGGGCGATCCGCGGCTCGATCCTTGCGCCGCGACACCGGCGTCACAAGGCATGATCCGGTCAAGCGACTCGGGTGTACGCCGGCCCGCACCGGGGAACCACGCCGACAGCCGCGCCGGGGCGATCCGGGAGAGCCGCCGCGGGGGCACCGGCGGCGGGCCCGGGCGAGCGCCCGGGCCGCCCTGCCAGGAGCCGGTCAGGGACTTCCGGCGGGCCGGCGGGACCGTTCGCGGGGCGCACCCCGGGCGCTCGCGCCAGCGGGTTGCAGCTTGCTGCCTGTCCTGTTGCTGCCCGCTGCCGCCCTTCCCGCCGAAGGGCGGCCACCGGGAGGATTCCCCGTGCGTGCACCCTCTCCGCGTTCCACCGCCCCGCGCTCGCCCACCGCCCCGCGATCCGCCCCCTTCGCGCCCTGAACCACCGTGCCCAGAACAGGAACCGTCGTGCCCAAGACCGTCCGGCTGCTCGCCGCCGCCGCCCTCGCACTCTCCCTCGCCACCGCCGCCGCGCCCGCCTTCGCCGCCCAGCCGTCCGGCACCGCCGCCGCCGTCACCGCCCCCGCGGGCAGCGCGGCCGCCGGGGACGGCATCGGCTGGGACCTCGCGCTGCCCGGTGCGATCGGCTGGGACACCAACGCCACCGGCACCCCGGGCATCGGCTGGGACTGACCGCTCGGTGTTCTCCGTCCACCTGACGCTCCTGGAGGTCTCCGCCGCGCCGACGGGCGCGGCGGGGGCCGCCGACGTCCAGGCAGCTCTGTGGGGGTGCGCGGGGCCGGGCGACGGGCTGGAGCACGTCCGCGCCTGTGCCGTCCCGGGCGGCGTCGGTCTGGTGCTGTACGTCCGCGCCCCGGACCAGGGGGTGGCCGAGCTGCGGGCCCTGGCCCTGCTCGACCGGACCCTGGCGGCCGGCCCGACCGGCCGTTTCGCACCCGCGATGCCCTGACCGCACCGCCCCGGCCGCCATCCGGCCTTTCGTAGGGGTTTCCACCGATCCCCACCCCTCGGAAATTTGGCCGATTCCGAGCGCTCGCCTCCACCGGCCGGACACATCGGACCCACGGCGGCACCACCTGGGGGCGGGGCCGGGCTCCTGCGCACGGACGGACGAAACGGTGGGGCGGGCCCGGGGGGCCCCCCCCGCCGGCCCCCCCACGCCCCGCGGTCGGAGGGCGCCGGTGCTAGAAGAAGATGTGCGGGTGCACGTCGGCCGCGAGGTTGCCGTTGCCCTGGAGGGCGCCGATGTTGCCGGCGTTGCCGGTGACGGCGAGGCCGTTGTTCTGGTTGCTCGCGCCGGAGCCGGTGGCCGTCTGCTGGGTGTTGACCACGTTGCCGTGGACGTTGCCGATCACGTTGTTGGAGCCGGTGTTGCTCACGATGCTGCTGTTGGAGTGCTGGCCGGCACCGGCGCCGTTGTCGGCGTGCGCGGTGGCGGCACCGACCCCGACGAGGAGGAACGCCCCGAGGGCGGTGACGGCGGCGGCTGCGCGGATACGGGACACGGTGGTCTCCCTGGGAGTGGAGTGCGAAAAGTGGCGCGTCCCGGGGTGGCCGCCCCGAAGCGCCGGTTCCTGACGTCGCACGAACAGCATTCACCAGCACCGTGGACGAACTCCACCGAATGGGTGGCAATTCGCCCGATGGTGTCACGAAGGAGACGAACCGGGAGGGCGGGCGATCCTGCCGAAGGTCACCCGGGTGCGGTCAAGTTCCCTCGAAGGAAGGCGGGTTGGGTCACCAGGGCGGCGGTGTCGGCAGGGTGCCGCTGTCAATGCGGGGCTGACCGGACCCCCGGCGCCAGAAAGAAATGGTCGCCGGATAGTCGCACTGGCACACTGAGGACCCATGTCTGATGGTCTCCCGCCCGTGCCCGCCGAGGATCTGCGTACGACCGAGGTCGATCTCGGCGGACTGGTGAACGTCCTCGCCACCCACCTCTACTCCACCCCGCTGGTGGCCCTGCGCGAACTCGTCCAGAACGCCCACGACTCGCACACCCGGCGGCTGCTGGAGGACCCGGACGGCGACCACCGCCCGCTGATCCGGGTACGCGCCGACGCCGACCGGCGCACCGTCGGCATCGAGGACACCGGCGCGGGCCTCACCGAGCCGGAGATCCACGCCTTCCTGGCCACCGTCGGCACCGGCTACACCCGGATGCTGCGCGACCTCACCGGCAACCAGGAGCTCATCGGCGCCTTCGGGCTCGGCTTCCTCTCCGCCTTCTCGGTGGCCGACGAGGTCACCGTCACCACCACCTCGCACCGCGATCCGCTGCTCGGCCACCGCTACCGCAGCCGCGGCGGCGAGCAGTACAGCGTCGAGCAGGTGCCGGCCCGGCCGACCCCCGGCACCCTGGTCGAGCTCTCCCTGAAGACCGAACACGCCCACCTCGCCGACGAGCACGCGCTGCGCGAGGTGCTCGGCCGGTACTGCGTGCTGCTGCCGATCCCGGTCTTCGTCGGCGACGACGAGCAGCCCGTCAACGCCGTCCCCGTGCCCTGGCGCCAGAGCGTCGACGGGGACCAGCACGCCGCCCGGATGCGGTTCGCCGGCGCCTTCGGCCGCCGCTTCGAGCCGCTCACCGCCTTCCCGGTGCAGCCCGTCGAGGGCGGCAGCGACGCCGTCGGCCTGCTCTGGGTCCAGGACGGCGGCACCTACGGCAGCAGCGACAACCGCGACCTCGCGGTCTACCTGCGCGGCATGCTGCTCGCCGAGGACGCCCGCGACCTGCTGCCCGGCTGGGCCGGGTTCATCGGCGGCGTGGTCGAGTCCAGCCGGCTCACCCCCACCGCCAGCCGCGAGGACCTCCAGCGCGACGAGCACTACCGCGCCCTCCAGGAGGCCCTCACCGACGCCGTGGTGGAGGGCCTCTACGAGACCGCCCGGCTGCGCCCCGCCGTCTGGCGCCGCATCCTCGCCCGGCACGGCCAGGACCTGCTCGGCGCCGCGCTCTGCGACGACCGGCTCTTCACCCTGCTCGCCGACGACGTCCCGGTGCCCACCTCCCAGGGCGACCTGACGGCCGGTGCGCTGCGGGCCGCCGGCGGCGGCGCGGTGCACGTCGCGCTCGGCAGCGGCGGCGGCTTCGAGGAGATGCTGTACCGGGCGATGCAGGTGCCGATAGCCCGCGGCGACCGCTACGCCGTCCTGCCATTCCTGCGCCGCTACGCCGGGCTGCGCGACTGCCGGATCGTCGAACTGGGCAGTGAGAGCGGCAACCGCGAGCTGTTCCGCGACCCGGAGCGCCCGCTGCCGGCCGAGGAGGCCGCCTGGCTGGCCGGCGCCCTGGCCGACCCCGGCGAGCAGCTCGTCCCCGCCCGGTTCGACCCGCCCGGTCTGCCGCTCGTCCTCGTCCCCGACCGCGAGGCCGAGCTGAAGGCCCGGATCGAGGACGACCAGGCGGACGCCCGGATCCCGTCCGCGGCGCTGCGGCTGGCCCGGGCCTTCACCGCCCGCTCCGGCGGCGAGGTGAAGGCCCGGCTCTACCTCAACCTGGCCAGCCCGGCCGTCCAGGACCTGCTCACCGCCTACCGCGGCGGACACACCGGCAGTGCCACCGCCGCCGGGCTGCTCCGCTCGCTCAAGGTGATCATGGCGGCGGCCTCGGCCGGCTCCGCCACCGGCGACCTCGGCGGCGCCCTGGCCGGGATCGGCACCGCGGTCTCCGCGCTGACCGCCGCCGTGCCGGCCGGCCTGCCCGCCGTCCCGGACAGCCCCGGCAGTCTCGGCGGGCTCGGGGAAACCGGCGGCCCCGGCAGCTCCGGCGGCTCTCACGACCGGGGCTGACCGGGCCCCGACGCGGCCCGCCGAGCGGACCACCGGGGCCCCCGCCCCGCCACCGTCCAGGACCGTGGACGGATCGTCAGCGGTGGTCGGCAGACCGACCACCAGCGCAGCGCACCACCCGCAGGGGGAGACGCAAGCAGTATGAGCACCGACATCTGGGCCTGGGTGCACGACACCCACCGGCAGCTGGCCGAGGCCGGCCACCGGCGGCTGGCCGACGCCATCTACGAGCTCCCCGGCCACGCCAACGAGGGGCGCAACGACCAGCTCGACGCCGTCTACCCGGAGGCGGTCGCCGCCGCCCGGGCGCTCGGCCTGCCCTGGGTGGAGGTCTACCTGCGGCACTGGCGGATGCAGAACCTGCTGAACAAGCGCCACCAGGGCGAACAGGCCCTGCCCGAGGCGGTCGACCTGCTGGAGTTCGCGCACCGCGAGGAGACGGCCGGCTGCCCGCAGTCCGTCTGCGTGGTGCAGGACTTCGCGATCTGCCACGCCCGGGTCGACGGCCCCGGCTACGTGCCCGAGCGGCTCGCCGTGCTGAGCGAGACGCTGGAGCGGATCGAGCCCGCCCGGGCCTGCTTCGACTGCCTCTCCCGGGAGTACTCGGACGCCCTGGAGGACGACGGCCGCCCCGCCGAGGCGCTCAGCCACCTCGACACCGCCGCCGCCCGGATGCAGTCCGCCGGCCAGCGGCTCTCGCTGCACTTCCACCACTCCCGGGCCGGCACCCTGCACCTGCTCGGTCGGCACGAGGAGGTGCTCGCCCTGCTCGACACCGCCGAGCAGGGCGAGCGCGCCCGCGGGCGGGAGATCGACGCCGGCGACCGCCGCTGGGGCGCCGTGCTGCGGGCCCGCGCGCTCGCCTCGCTCGGCCGCACCGACGAGGCGCTCGCCCTGCTGCCGGCCCTGGCGGAGGCCGAGCGCCACGCCGACCTCCGCGCGTCCTGGACGACGACGGTCGAGCTGCTGGTCGCGGCCGGCGCCCGGGAGAACGACGCCGAACTCGGCGCCGCGCTGGCCTGCTGGGTCGGCTACCTCGACGGCACCGGCTCCCACCGCCCCTGCGTCGACCTGCTGCTGGCCGCCGGCCGGCTGGCCGTCGGGCGCGGCGCCCGGACGATCGCGCTCACCCTGGCCGCGTTCGGCGAGCGCAAGCTCGCCCTGCTGCGCCGCACCGACGGCGTCGCGGAGCCGCTCGCGCGGCTGCGGGCGGACGCCGAGGCGCTGCCCGTCCCCGAGCTGCCCGTCCCGCCGGCCGAGCTGTCGGCGTACCTCGCCGAAGCGCAGGTGCCCTACGAGACCGGCGCCGACCTGCTCGCCGTCGCCCTGGAGAGCTACCGGGGCGAGCCGGCCGGCGCCACCGCCCTGGCGCTCGACCTGGCCGCGGTGCTCGGCGGCCTCGGCCACTCCCGGGCCGCCGCCGACCTGCTCTGGGACCGGCTGGACGCCGACCCGGCGAGCGAGGAGCTGACCGCCATGCTCGGCAGCGCCCTGATCGACGCCGCGGACGACGAGGGCGTCCGCCGGCTCGCGGACCGGCTCGCCGCGTCCAGCCCGTCCGGCGGCCACTGGGTCCGGGCCCGCTGGGCCGCCGCGGAGGGCCGCTGGGCCGAGGTGCTGGAGCAGTGCGAGGCGATCCTGGCCCTGCACGCGGACCGGATCAACACCCGCCGGCTGGCCGCCACCGCGGCCACCGAGCTGGGCGACCACGCGGCCGCGCAGCGGTACTACCAGGAAATCCTGGAGCACGCGCTGCCCGCCGAGGGCACCCCGGCCGACCAGCGGCACCGCACCGTCCAGGAGCCCGACCTCTGGCACCTGGTCACCGCCGCGACCGTCAACCGGGACTGGGCGGCGGTCCGCTCGGCCGGCGCGTCGATCGGCATCGAGTTCGACGAGCCCGAGGGCCCGGTCGACGAGGAGTGGCAGCTGGTCACCGTCCGGGCCACCCGGACCAACGGCAGCACCGCCGACCTCCCGGCCGTCCGCACCGGCCCGGCCACCGCCCGCATCCTGCCGGTGCTCGGCGACGACCTGACGCTCAACCACGGCGACGTGGTGGTCTTCGCCCCCGCCCTGCTGGAGGCGCCGCCCGGCGAGGACGCCCCGGAGGAGGAGCGGCGCCGCCACCGCCCGGTGTTCGGGCTGCTGACGCTGCTCGACCCGGCCGGCTACGCCACCTACTGGCTCGACGGCGGCTGGCCCGGCGACGAGGCCTGGGCCCGGCTGCGCGAGGAGCTCGGGCAGGCCGGCTACGCGGTCTGGGCCTACAGCGGGGACCAGTACGGCATCACCGACCCGGCCGACGAGGACGCGGTGCTGCCCGGGATCTACGCCGCCGTCGGGGTGCCGCCCACCGCCAGGGCCGCCGAGGCCGACGCGCTGCTGCACCGGCTCACCGCGGACTGGCCGCACCCGCCGGCCTGGCTCGCCCTGGCCGAGGCGGCGGGCGCGGACACCGCCCGGCACGAGGAGATCATCGAGCGCTACGGGCTGTAGCGGGCGCCCGAGTCGGGCGGGGCGGGCTGTGGCGGGCGCCTGAGTCGGGCGGCGAGCAGCGCCACGGCCCGCGCGGGAGCGGGGCAGGGACTCCGGCTTTAGTGGCTCTTGGTAAATGCTTTACTGTTTCATTGCCAAGAGTCGACCTTCAGGAGTGTCTGCCCCGTGACCAGCCTCGCCCTCGGCCCGTCCTGGCTCGATCCGACCACCCTGATCTCCACCTTCGGGCCGATCGGCATCCTGGCCATCGTCTTCGCCGAGTCCGGTCTGCTGATCGGCTTCTTCCTGCCCGGCGACTCCCTGCTCTTCACCACCGGCCTGCTGGTGGCCGACGGCACCTACCTGCACCAGCCGCTCTGGCTGATCTGCGCACTGATCGTGGCCGCCGCCGTGGCCGGGGACCAGGTCGGCTACCTCTTCGGCCGCAAGGTCGGGCCGAGCCTCTTCCGGCGGCCCGACTCCCGGGTGTTCAAGCAGGAGAACGTGGAGAAGGCGGCCGCCTTCTTCGACCGGCACGGACCCAAGGCGATCGTGCTCGCCCGCTTCGTGCCGATCGTGCGGACCTTCACCCCGGTCGTCGCCGGGGTGAGCGGGATGAACTACCGCACCTTCGTCGTCTTCAACGTCCTCGGCGGCGTGCTCTGGGGCGCCGGCGTCACGGTGCTGGGCTACTTCCTCGGCCAGATCCCCTTCGTCCGGGACAACATCGAGGCGATCCTGGTCGGCATCGTGCTGGTCTCGGTGGTCCCGGTGGCGGTCGAACTGCTGCGCGCCCGCCGGTCCGGCCGGTCCGTCCCCGCCCGCCACCGCGCCGGGTAGGCACCCCCGGCGGCCACCGCCCGCCGGGACGTACATGTGCGTCCGGGAGTTCGATCAGGCAAGGTTGTCACCTGAGATCGAACGGTGGCCGGGCCGACGGGGCACCACCAGGGGCGGCGAGGAGCGGAAGTGCCTAAGCGGGGCCGACCGGGCGGAGGCAAGCGGGCCAGGGGCGGCAGGACGGCCCGTCAGGCGCGGCAGACGCGCCCGGGCCCACAGGCGCGCCCGCTGCACCCCTCCGAGGCGCCGCCCACCGAGGGCCTGCTCGGCCACCCCGCCCCGACCGTCGAACCCGCCACCGTGATCCCGCTGGTCTCGCCGAACCCGGAGACCAAGGGCCTGCTGAACCCGGAGACCAAGGGCCTGCTGAACCCGGAGCCCTCCGGCGAGCCGGAGCCGGTCGCGGCGCAGGGCACCGGGAGGCCCGACCCGGGGACGGCGGGCACCGCCGGTGGAGCCGACGTCGGGGGCGCTCCCGTCTACCGCCGGCGCTCGGTCGCCGAGGACACCCTCACCCCCGAGGAGTGGCGGGCCGCCGGCTACACCCCGCCCGAGGGCATCGCCGTCCCCACCCTGACGGCGGGCGCTCCCGGCGAGGCGCCCTGGCCGGACCGGATGCGCACCCTGCTGCGCACCCCGATGTCCGAGCGCCCGGCCTTCGAGCGGACCCCGCGCGAACTGCACCCCTCCGCCGGCCGCAGCGTCCCGCGCATCCTCGACCTGACCCTGCGCATCGGCGAGCTGCTGCTCGCCAGCGGCGAGGCCGCCGAGGACGTCGAGGCGGCCATGCTCGGCATCGCCCACGCCTACCGGCTGGACCGCTGCGAGCCGCAGGTCACCTTCACCCTGATCGGCATCTCGCACCAGCCCTCGCTGGTCGAGCCGCCGGTCACCGCGGACCGGGTGGTTCGCCGCCGCACCTCCGACTACACCCGGCTGAACGCGGTGTACGAGCTGGTCGCCGACATCACCGCCGAGAAGGTCTCCGTCAACGACGCGTACCGCCGCCTCGCGCTGATCCGCCGCAACCGGCACCCGTACCCGGCCTGGCTGCTCTCGCTGAACACCGGGCTGCTGGCCGGCGCGGCGACCTTCCTGGTCGGCGGGCGGGTGGACGACAAGGGCTGGCTGGTCTTCGCCAGCGCGTTCATCGCGGCCGTCCTCGGCGACCGGCTGGCCTCGCTGATCGCCCGGCGCGGGCTGCCGGAGTTCTACCAGTTCGTCCTCGCCGCGATGCCGGCCGCGGCCTCCGGCATCATCCTCTCGTTCAACGACTGGGGCCTGCGCGGTTCCGTGGTGATCACCGGTGGGCTGTTCGCCCTGCTGCCCGGACGCGCCCTGGTCGCCGCCGTCCAGGACGGCCTGACCGGCTTCTACATCACCGCCGCCGCCCGGCTGCTCGAAGTGATCTACCTGGTGGCGGGCATCGTCATCGGCGTGATGCTGATCCTCTACCTCGGGGTCGGCTTCGACCCCCAGCTCAGACCCGACGAGAGCCTGACCGGGGTGAACTACCCGCCGGTCCAGATGATCGCCGCGCTGGTGCTGACCCTGGCCTTCGCGATGCTGCTGCAGACCGACCGCCGCTCGCTCGCGCTGGTCACCCTGAACAGCGGCATCGGCTGGGCCAGCTACGGCGTGCTGGTCTACAACGCCGGGGTCTCCCCGATCGCCGCCACCGGCGTGGCGGCCGGACTGGTCGGCCTCTTCGGCCAGCTGATGGCCCGCTACCGCAACGGCTCGGCGCTGCCCTACGTGACCGCCGCGATCGGCCCGCTGATGCCCGGTTCGGCGCTCTACCTCGGGATGCTCTCGTTCACCCAGGGGCACGCCAGCGCCGGTCTGGTGCAGATCACCCGCGCCGCCGCGATCGCCCTGGCGCTGGCGATCGGGGTGAACCTCGGCGGTGAGATCGCCCGGCTCTTCATGAAGCTCCCGGCCGGCGCCGAGCGGCCGGAACCCTACCTCGCCGCCCCCCGTCGGGCGGCCAAGCGCACCCGCGGCTTCTGACCGCCCGGCGGGCGGCGTCCGAACCGCCCGGCGCCGCGTCGGCGCGGGCGGCGGACTCGTTGGGCCGGTGTTGGCCCCCGGGACATGTCGTGGCAGGCAGTACGCAGGACCAGGAACGAAGGTAAGACGCATGACCACACTGCTGGACGGCTACCGCGAGCACATCGTCGCCGCGCACAAGCAGCCGCTCTTCCTGCTGCTGGTCGGATTCATCACCTCGTTCGTCCTGATCCGCTTCAGCGTCCGGATGATCCGGGCCAAGGTGCGGTGGTGGCCCGGCAACGTGACCCCCGGCGGTCTGCACATCCACCACATGGTGTTCGGCCTCGGCTTCCTGCTGACCGGCGGCATCGGGGTGTTCGCCACCTACGGCGGCCACCCCTGGATCGACGTGTTCGGGCTGCTCTTCGGCATCGGCTGCGGCCTGGTGCTGGACGAGTTCGCGCTGATCCTGCACCTGGACGACGTCTACTGGAGCGCGCAGGGCCGCAAGTCGGTGGACGCGGTGATCTTCGGCATCCTGTGCACCTCGCTGCTGCTCGTCGGGTACGTGCCGCTCGGCGTGGTGCCCAGTCAGGAGACCAGGTGGGGGCTGGTCACGGTGATCTCGGTGAACGCGCTGGTCTCGGTCATCACCCTGCTCAAGGGCAAGATGTGGACCGGTCTGCTCGGCATCCTGGTGCCCGGCCTGTCCTGGATCGGCGCGATCCGGCTGGCCCGCCCGAGCAGCCCGTGGGCGCGCTGGCGGTACGCGACCCGTCCGCGCCGCCGGGCACGCGCGCTCCGGCGCGAGCGCCGACTCCACCGGCGTGCGGACATCGCCCGCACCTGGCTTTTCGACCTGATCGCCGGTGCCCCCGACAAACTGCCGGCCGGCCACCCCGCCGCCCACCGGGTCGCCGAGCGGATGGCCGCCCGCGCCTCCGCCCACCTGGACGCGCACGCCGCCCGGGCGCTGGCCCGCCGCTCCGCCCGGCTGGCCGACCGCCGCTCGGCGGCGGCCCCCGCGCCCGGCGCCGAGCCCGCCGTCGGGCCCGAGCCCGGCCCCCGGCCCCGGGCGCAGCAGCGCCGTCGCACCGTCCGGGCCGGCCGCAGCCGCACCTACGCGGTGCGTCCGACCGGCCTGGAGCCCCGGCCCGACCGACACCCCCGGCCGCGGCCGCACACCCGCCGGATCCACCGGTAGTTCGTATACCCTGTGCGCCTGGCCGACGGTGGGGTCCGGCCGGATCGGACGGTGCGTCCGATCTGATCATCCGACAGGTCACCCGGTCGGCGGCGCGGGCTTGGGGTGTGAAAGCCGCCCGGCTTGAGAATATGGCGATGAGTGACCGTCTTGTCATGTGATGGGATATTTCGCCAGGTTCGCCGGGTGCTCCCCGGGCGACCCTCGTCCGACACCTGAGAAGGGATGTCTCGTGGCGCGCAGGCTCCTGCCGACCCTCCTGCTGTCCCTCACCGCCCTGCTCGGGCTGCTCCCCGCCGCCGTGGCCGCCCCGGCGGAGCCCTCGGCCGGCGCGGCCCCGGCGGACTCGCCGGCCGACGGGCCCTACCCCTCCGCCGAGGAGGTCGACCGGTCCCGCGCCGAGGCCGACCGCCGGGCCGCCTCGGTCGCCACCATCGAAGCCGGGCTCACCGCCGCCACGGCCGAACTCGACCGGGCCGGCCGGTCCGCCGAGCAGGCCGTCGAGGCCTACAACGGTGCCCAACTCGCGCTCGCCCGGGCCCGCGCCGAGGAGTCCGCCGCCGCCGGCCGGGCCGCCGGCGCCGAGGCCGAGCGCGTCGAGGCCGCCGAGAACGCCGCCCAGCTGGCTGCCGAAACGTACCGTCAGGGCACCACCGCCGAACTCTCCGCCATCAACGCCCTGATCGGCGCGCGCGGACCGCGCGCGGCCGGCGACCAGGCCGCCGTGGTCGGCGTCGCCAGCGACCGCACCCGGCAGATCCTGGACGCGGCCACCTCCACGGCCGCCGCCGCCACCCGCGCCTCGGCCGCCGCCCGCGCCGCCGCCGAGGCCGCCGGGAAGGCCGCCGACGAGGTCGGCGCGGCCCGAGGACGGGCCGAGGCCCGGCTGACCGCCCAACAGACGCAGGTCGTCGCGGTCGGTCGGCGCCGCGAACAGCTGCTCGCCGACCTCGCCGCCGCCCGTCACACCACCGTCGAACTGGAGCGGCAGCGGCGCGAGGCGCTGGAGGCGATCGCCGCCCGCGAGGCCGAGGCCGCCGCCCGGGCCGCCGCCGAGAAGGCTGCTGCGGAACAGGCGGCGGCGGAACAGGCCGCTGCGGAGAAGGCCGCTGCCGAGAAGGCGGCTGCGGAGAAGGCCGCCGCGGAACAGGCCGCCGCGGAGAAGACGGCGGCCGAGGCGGTGGGCGCGGCGAAGGCGCCCGCACCGGGCCCGCCCCCGGCCGCCCGACCGTGGTCGGCCGAGGGCGCGGCCGCCGCCGTGGCGTTCGCCCGCTCCAAGGTCGGCCTGCCCTACGTCTGGGGCGGCGAGGGCCCGGGCGGCTACGACTGCTCCGGGCTGACCATGATGGCCTGGCGCGAGGGCGGCAAGCGGCTCAACCACTTCGCCGCCGACCAGTACGCGCAGAGCACCCCGATCGGCTACCGCCAGCTCCGCCCCGGTGACCTGGTCTTCTGGACCGACACCGGCCGGGCCGCCGACATCCACCACGTCGGCCTGTACATCGGCGACGACCAGATGATCGAGGCCCCCCGTCCGGGCAAGCCGGTCAAGCAGGCCAGCCTCTGGATCATGGGCACCCCGGACTTCTACGCCCGCCCGTAGCCCCGGCACTGCCCGCTGCCGTGGCCGTGGCCGTGGCCGGCCCGGGTCGGTGGGTTCACCGAGCGCCGGCGCCGGCCCCCTGCCCGGCTGTCACCGCGCGTCGAAGTCCGTCCCCCGGGAGACCTTCTCCCACTCGGTGAGCTCGGCCCGCACCGAGTCCAGGTGTGCGGTCAGGAAGTCGACCGCGTCGCCGCCGAGGGCGAGGCGGAGCGGGGTCCTCTCGGCGTCCAGGGCCAGCAGAATGGCTGCCGCGGCCTTCGCCGGGTCGCCGGGCTGACTGCCGTCGCCGCCCTGCACCAGCTGCCGGGTCGCGCCGACCTTCTCCGCGTACGCGGGGTTCTCCTCGGAGAAGTACGCCGCACCCTTGCCGAACAGGTTGGTACGGAACGCGCCGGGCTCCACGATCAGCACCTTGATGCCGAACGGCGCCACCTCGTCGGCCAGGCCCTCCGACAGCTGCTCCAGCGCCGCCTTGGTCGCGCTGTACGCGGAGAACCCCGCGAAGGACAGCTGCCCGCCGAAGCTGCTGATGTTCACGACCGATCCACTGCCCCGCTCCCTCATCTGCGGCAGCAGCGCCCGGGTCAGCCGCGCCGGGCCGAACACGTGCAGCTCGAACAGGTCGCGCAACTCCCGGTCGGTGGTCTCCTCGAACGCCCCGACCTGGGTACGGCCGGCGTTGTTCACCAGCACGTCCACCCTGCCGTAACGGGCCAGGACGTCGGCGGCCACCACATCGATCCGCTCGCCGTCGGTGACGTCCAGGCCGATCGCCTCCACCCGGTCCGGGTACGCGGCGACCAGGTCGTCCAGGGCCTCCGCCCGTCGGGCCGTACCGATCACCGTGTCACCGGCGGCGACCGCGGCCTCCGCGATGGCCCGCCCGAAACCGCTGGTCGCGCCGGTGACCAGCCAGACCTTGGCGTTCTCGCTCATCTTCATCCCCCTCGTCAACTGCCGTTCGGGGCTGCCCCGTCGACTGATCCCATTGTTCGTCAGGTGCCGGGGAGGCGTCCAAGTCCCGTTGTGATAGCCATGAGGCATGAACGTCCACGGGCGCGACCTGCACTACTTCAGCGCGGTCGCCGAGGAACTGAGCTTCACCCGCGCCGCCGAGCGGCTGTTCGTCTCCCAACCCGCGCTGAGCAAGCAGATCCGGATGCTGGAGAAGCAACTGGGCGTGGCCCTGTTCGAACGGGACCGGCGGACGGTGCGGTTGACCGCGGTGGGCGAAGCACTGGTGCCGCACGCCCGCGCGGTGCTGACCGCCTGGCAGGCCGCGGAGGCGGCGGTGGAGGAGGCGAAGAGCGCCGAGCGGCGCACCCTGGTGATCGGCATGTCCACCAGCCCGGGCCGCGGACTGCTGCCCGCCCTGCGGACCCGCCTCGTCTCCCGGCATCCGGACGCGCAACCCGTCCTGCGCCAGGTCAACTGGGCGGATCCCAGCGCCGGGCTGGCGGACGGATCCAGCGACGTCGCCTTCGTCTGGCTGCCACTGCCGGACGACGACCGGTACCAGTACGCGGTGGTGGCCCGCGAACCCCGGCTGGTCGCGCTCCCCGACGGACACCCCCTGGTGGCGCGGGCCGCGTCCGACCCCGAGGGGAAGGTGGACTTCACCGACCTGCTGGACGAGCCCTTCCTCGCCCTCCCCCCGGAGGCCGGTCCGCTGCGGGACCACTGGCTCGCCCTGGACGCCCGGGACGGTCGCCCGCCGCGGATCGGCGGGGTGGTGGCCAACGCCGAGGAGACCCACGAGGCGGTCGCCGGCGGCCAGGGAGTGGCGTTGCTGGCCACCGGTAACGCCCCGCTGGTCGTCCGGGACGGCGTGATCGCCGTGCCGGTCCGGGGCATATCCCCGTCCCGCCTGGTGGTGGCCGCCGCCCGGGACGACGGACGGCCACTGGTTCTCGCCTACCTCGCCGCCGCGCGGGAGGTCGGGGCCACCACCGGTTGATCCGGCGCGGAGTGCGGTGGAACAGCGGGCCTCGCCTTCGTTCACAAGGACTCGCACAGTCCCGACGAGGGTGACCATGGGTCAGTACCTGATGGAGCCCGTCATTAATTGCGGCGGCCCGGACCGCGGCAGCTTCTAGGATCTGCCACATGGCAACAAGACTCGTGCAGATCAATATGAAGGCACTCGACGACTCCGTGCTCGGCCGGTTCTGGGCGGAGGCACTCGGTTGGGGTGTCGACAGCGAGGGACCGGGCGTGACCAACCTCGAACCCGTGGGCTTCGCCTACCCCGACCCCGCGGCCGTCTGCATCGACATCATCACCCGCCCCGAACCCAAAACGGTGAAGAACCGGGTGCACGTCGATCTGGCCACCACCTCGACCGCCCACCAGGCGGAGTTGGTCGCGCGTCTGAAGGACCTCGGCGCGACGCTCGCCGACGTGGGTCAGGGCGACGTCCCCTGGACGGTCATGGCCGACCCGGAGGGCAACGAGTTCTGCGTCCTCGAACCCCGCCCCGTCTACCAGGACACCGGGCCGATCGCCGCGGTGGTGGTCGACTGCACCGACCCACGAGAGATGGCCCGGTTCTGGGGCGAGGCGACGGACTGGACGCCGCACGAGGTCGCCGACGACCACGCCTCCCTGCGTTCCGGCCAAGGCGTCGGCCCCTACCTGGAGTTCGTCCGCACCCCCGACACCAAGAGCGTGTGGAACCGCGTCCACCTCGACGTCGCTCCCTACCGCGGTGACGACCCGGCAGCTGAGGAGGCCCGACTGCGCGCCCTGGGCGCCACCGACCCCGGGATCGACCAGTCCGCGATCTCCTGGCGGATTCTGGCCGACCCGGAGAGCAACGAGTTCTGCCTCCTCTCCCCTCGCTGACCCCGGGCAACGGCTCCGGCCGGGTTCCGGTCAGCGGCGCAGACCGCGCGGCGCCGGCGCGTGCCGCCGGAGGCGGGGGTGGTGTCCCCGCGTCATCGGACGCGGGTGAGTCCGCCGGCCGGATCCGGCGGGGGTGGAACCGGAGGAGCCCCCGCCGGCGCTCCCGCGCGGCTGGAAGTCACACCCGCCCGACGGAAGGCGCTCCACCCGCCGTCCGGCCGGGCGGAGCAGAGCGGGCGCGGCACCGCCGACCGGCCGAAGGCCGGTGTCCCCCGGCCTGCTCAAGCAACGGCACTGCCTTTCGAGGTCCCCCGGGTGCCGCAGGGCCAGCGCGCCGATGAATGCCGCCACGGCGCCGGCCGTCAGAAGAAATGCCGTTCGTCCGTTCCGCACGATGCCGCTGGTCCTTGCCGGGGAGAGTTCGTGATTCACGGCCGGGCGTCACCGGCCGTACTGCGGCCGCCGGTCATTCTCCGGTGAGCTGCTCGTGGACGCACTGCGTGTACTGCCGGAAGCCGTCGGGCTGGTAGCACTGCTGCGTGCTGTTGGCGTACCAGACCAGGAAGACGGCCATCAGGACGGACAGCACGATCGCGATGCAGGACGTCACCAGGCCGGCGACGGCCTTGCCCCGGCCGACGCCGGTCCGCCTGCCCGCCCCCAGGGCGACGATGCCCAGGACCAGGCCGAGTACGCCGAGCAGGCCGCCGATGAAGACGACCGAGGTGAGCAGGCCGGTGACGCCCAGCACCAGGGCGGCGACCGCCGGGCCGTTGCCACCGGCCGGAGGCCGCAGGCCGTGGTCGGGGCCGGACCGGACCGCCCCGGTGGCCAGGGGCGATGCCGCCCGGCTCGGCGCGGTCGCTGCCCTTTGCGTGTTCATCAGCCGTACTCCCGTCAACTGGTCAGGGCACGATTCTGATGTCCGGCGGCCCGGCCGCGCATCGCGGGAAGGCGGGAGATAACGCTCCCCCGATCGGGGGAGGCCGTGGGTGGGCGGCCCGACCATACTGGCCCGATCATGATCAGAGGAATCCGACCGCTGTTGAGCGGCTCCACGTATTCGGGTGTGCTGTTCGCCTCCTGCGGCGCTCTGGCAAGCCTTGTCCTCCTGCCTTTCGCGATCCTTCCGGCGGCGTGGAAATCCGCTCCCCACGGAGTGCTGGCCGCGCTGGTGCTGCTCGTCTGGGCGGCACTGATCGGCGCGGTCGGGCTGGCCCGCACCACGCGCCGGGTGCTGGTGGTGTGCGCCCGGCGCCTGCTGCGGGTGCCGCTGCCGGACCCGGTGGTCGTACGACGGCCCGCGCGCTCACCCGGCCCCGGGCCGGCCGCGGCCGCACCGACCCCCACCGTGGCGTCCGGCGCCGACCACTGGCGGACCCCGCTCTGGCTGCTGCTGCACGTGGCACTGGGGTGGATGGTGGCGCTGGTGAGCGGCCCGCTGTTCCTCGTGGGCCTGGCCCTGCCGGGGAACTGGACCGGCGCCGAGGCGGGGCTGAACCTGTTCGGCTGGTCGGTGCGGCCGGGGGAGGGCTGGGGGAGCTGGGCGGCCGCGCTCGGCTGCGTGCTGCTGGCGGCGGTCGGGTGCGCACTGGTGACGGGCGCTCTGCGCCGGCTGGCTCCACGGCTGTTGGGTCCGTCGTCGGCCGAGCGGCTCGCGCTGGCGGCCGAACGGGAGCTGCTGCTGGCCGAACGCAACCGACTGGCCCACGAGTTGCACGACTCGATCGGGCACACGCTGACGGCGGCCACGATCCAGGCGGCAGTGGCGGGCGAGGTGCTCTCCGTCGACCCGGTGGCGGCGCGGGCCGCCCTGCGCAGCATCGAGGAGTCGACCCGGGCCGCTCTGGAGGACCTGGACTACGTGCTGGGCGTGCTGCGCGAGGAGAAGGCGGGGACGGCGCCGACCCGGACCCTGGCCGACCTGCCGGAGCTCCTGGACCGGTTGCGGCACGCGGGTGCGCTGGTCGAACCCGAGCTGTCGGGCGAGCTGGCACAGGTGCAGGGGACGCTCTCCCGGGCGGCGTACCGGATCCTCCAGGAAGGCCTGACGAACGCGCTGCGGCACGGCGCCGGCGGTCCGATCGAGGTCCGGGTGGCGGCGACGCCGGACGGGCTGGAGCTCCGGGTGGTCAACCGGACCGGGCCCGGCACCGGCAAGGGCGCGGGCGCCTTCCCGACGTCCGGGCACGGACTGCCCGGGCTGGCCGAGCGCGTGCGGCTGCTGCACGGCCGGATCGAGGCCGGCCCGGACGGGCCCCAGCACTGGCGGTTGGAGGTCCGGCTGCCGGTACGGTTGTCGGCATGATCGGCTTTGAGGTGGGCGCTCGCGTCGCGACCGGTTCCGACCCGGGCGCGGCCGCGACGACGGGCGTCGGCCCGGCCGCCGCCGGCCCCGCCGGCCCCGCCGGCACCCCCGTCGCGCTGCTGATCGCGGACGACGACGAGGTGACCCGCAGCGGTCTGCGCATGCTGCTCGCGGCACAGCCGGGGATCGTCGTGGTCGGCGAGGCCGCCGACGGCGTCGAGGCGGTCGAACAGGCGCGGCGGCTGCGGCCGGACGTGGTCCTGATGGATGTGCGGATGCCGCGGTGCAACGGCATCGAAGCCACCCGGCAGCTGCTGGCGGACCGGGCCGCTCCGCCGAAGGTCGTGGTGATCACCACCTTCGAGAACGACGGTTACGTCACCGCCGCGCTCAGCGCGGGGGCCAGCGGGTTCGTGCTCAAGCGGCTTCCGGTCCGGCAGATCGCGGAGGCGGTCCGGGTGGTGGCGGCGGGGGAGGCGATCCTCTTCCCGGCGGCACTGCGCCGGATGGTCGCCGCCCGCCCGCTGGGCTCCGCCGAGGCACTGCCGAAGGCGGCACTGACGGGGCGGGAGGAGGAGGTGCTGCGGTTGATGGCCACCGGCCTGTCCAACCCGGAGATCGCGGACTCGCTCACGGTGAGCCTGGAGACGGCCAAGACCCACGTCGGGAACGTGTTGACCAAGCTCGGCGCGCAGAACCGGACCCACGCGGTCGTGATCGCCTACGAGTCCGGCCTGGTGGTCCCGGGCTTCGCCGGCTGACGCGCCCGTGCGCGCACCCGTTGCCCGCTGACTTTGCAAAGTCTCGTCGGGTCGCGGGCGGGCCTGTCGCGAGGCCGGTCGGGGTGTTGGCCGGCAGGGGTGGTGGGTACGAGGGCGCGCGGTCCGGCTGACTTTGCAAAGTCTTACTTACCGGGTCGCGGGCGGGCCTGTCGCGAGGCCGGTCGGGAGCTTCGGCCGCCA
This sequence comes from Kitasatospora sp. NPDC058218, assembly GCF_042882445.1. Lineage (NCBI taxonomy): Bacteria > Bacillati > Actinomycetota > Actinomycetes > Kitasatosporales > Streptomycetaceae > Kitasatospora > Kitasatospora sp. NPDC058218. The sequence goes on from NZ_JBHVWC010000047.1 coordinate 59,239, forward strand.
GGGGGCGGACGAGGGTGCGCGGTCCGGCCCGCCGAGCGGGGCGGTGCGGCAGCGGCGCCCCTCACCCCGAGGCGCGGGTGGACCGGGCGAGGGCCTGGTAGCGGGCGAAGGCGTCCCGTCCGTCGGGCACGAAGGAGCTGCCGCCGACGGTGGCCCGCAGTTCGTCCTCGGTGAGCCACGTGTGCCAGGCGATCTCCGAGGGGTCCGGCGTGATGGCCCGGTCGATCGTGGCTTCGTGGAGGCCGAGCCAGTAGGGGCTGATCGCTCCTCGACACAGGAACCTGAGGACGAAGCGGGCATCGGCCCGGACCCCGAGTTCCTCGGCGAGCTCCCGGGCCGCGGCCGACGCGTAGGACTCGCCGACGTCCACGGCGCCGCCGATGAGCCAGTTGTACTGCCCGGGGAAGCGCGAGACGCCGTCGGAGCGTCGATGCACCAGGAACCGTCCCTCGGGATCGCGGCAGACGGTCGTGGCTATCCGGTGCAGCCACCGGTTCCGGACGGCGTCGCCACGGTCCACGACCCCCAGCACCCTGTCCTGCTCGTCGACCCGCTCCACCCGTTCTCCCATGGCTCCACGATGGCAGAGCGGACCGACACGGCCGCGACCGCGGGGAGGCCGGCTGGAGCAGGGCATCGGACCGGCCCGGAAGGCCGACCCGGCCCGACCCGGCCCGACCCGGCCCGGCGTGAGCCGGCGTGGCCGGGCGGAAAATGAGGTGCCGCTGTTCGAGGGCGGTCGTACCGTGACGTCATGCGCAACGATGTGGACGGCGGGACCGGCGAACCGGGCGGCGACCGGCAGGGTGAGGGCGTCGGCGCGGTCGAGATCCGGGCGATCGCCGAGGACGAGATCGCGGGTTGGGACAGGGCTCTCGTCCTCGGGTTCCTCCGCTCGCACGTGGGGAGCGCGGCGGACTTCCGCCGTCAGCAGTGGGAGCCCGGCCGGGTGCTCGCGGCCCTGGACGGCGGCCGCTACGTCGCCACCTTCCGCAGCTTCGACGTCGAGCTGACCGTCCCCGGCGGGGCCGTCGTCGAGGCGGACGCCATCACCTCCGTCACCGTGTCCGCCACCCACCGCCGTCGCGGCCTGCTCAGTCGGATGATGGCGGGGGACTTGGCGGCCGCCCGTGAGCGCGGCTCGGCCGTCGCGATCCTGATCGCCGCCGAGTACAACATCTACGGCCGGTTCGGCTTCGGCCCGGCCACCCGCGGCCACGGCTGGAACATCGACCTGCAGCGGACCAGGGGCCTGCGCGCGGGCCTGCCGACCGTGCCCGGCGGGCGGATCGAGTTCGCCACCATGGACGAGCTGCGCAAGATCGGCCCCGAGCTGCACGAGCGCTGGCGGCTCACCCAGCCCGGCGCGATCGCCCGCAACGAACTCTGGTGGAAGCGCCAGACCGGGGACGTACAGGTGCCGGGCTTCGAGTGGAAGGAGCCCTTCGCCGCCGTCCACCGGGACGCCGAGGGCACCGTCACCGGCCTGGCCGTCTACCGGGTCGACGACACCTGGGACGGCAGCTACCCGAACTGCACGCTCACCGTGGTCGACTTCCTCGCCCTGGACCGGGGCGCCGCCGCCGAGTTGTGGCGGTTCGTCCTCTCCGTCGACTGGGTGCGCAAGGTCGTGGCCGAGAACATCGGCCCGGACGACCCGCTGCCGCTGCTGCTGGCCGACCCGCGCGCCGCCACCCCGTACGTGGACAACGCCGACTTCATGTGGCTCCGGGTGCTCGACGTCGAGGCCGCGTTCAACGCCCGGACGTACGGCGCGCCCGGCCGGGTCGTGCTGGAGGTCGAGGACCGGGACGGGTTCGCGGCCGGCCGGTGGGCGGTCGAGGTCGCCGCCGACGGCAGCGGACGCTGCACCCGGACCACGGACGAGGCCGACCTCGCGCTGAACGCCTCCACGCTCGGCTCGCTCTACCTGGGCGGCGAGACCGCCCCCCGGCTGGCCGCGGCCGGTCTGGTCACCGAGCTGCGCCCGGGCGCGGCCGCCGCCGCCGACCTGCTGCTGCGCACGCCGCTGCTCGCCTGGAACCCGGACAACTTCTGACCCTCCGTCGGCGGGCCGTGCCGTCGCCGGCACGGCCCGCCGCGGCGCACCGTCCGGCCCGCGCGGCCACGCCGCAGCCGGCCGCCCGGCTACTTCGCCGCGGTCTTGCCGATGGTGGGGAGGATGAAGTCCTGGATCAGGCCCTTGGCGTCGCGGACGATCGGGCGGAACACCCGGTAACGGGAGAGGTTGATGACCCGGGCCACCATCGGGGTCGAGCGGCGGACGTACTCGCGGGTGCGCTCGGTGTCCGGGGTGCGGTCGAAGACCCAGTAGAGCACGACGACCATCAGGTTGAGCCAGAGCAGCTCGGGCAGCAGCTCGGCCAGTTCGGCGTCCAGCTTGGGGGCGAGGTCCGAGCCGGCCAGCACCTCGCCGAACAGCTCCACGGCGGTGGCCCGGGCCGGGTGGGACTCGTTGGAGAACGGGCTCAGCGAGCTGGTCGGGTCGGCCGCCGTGCGGAAGAACTGGGCGGCGAACTCGTGGTACGGCGCCGCACAGTCGATCCAGGAGGTCACCGCGATCTCCAGGCGCTCCGCGAAGTCCCTGGTGCCGGCCAGCCGGCGGCGGGCGTCGGCGGCGTGCTCGTACGTCATCCGGTCGTAGAACCCCTGGATGAGGAATTCCTTCGACGAGAAGTAGTAGTAGGCGTTGCCGACCGAGACCCCGGCCTCGGCGGCGATGGCGCGCATGGTGGTCTTGTCGTAGCCGCGTTCCTGGAACAGCCGCATGGCGGTCTCCAGGATCAGTGCCCGGGTCTGCTCGCTCTTGTCCGTCTTCGGCTGGGCGCGGCTGCCGCGCGCCTCGGCGGGCGGCGCCGCCGGGGCCGTCGGCGCACCGTTCGCGTCCTCGGGGCTGTCCGTGCCGTTCCCCTTGCCCGTACCGCTCGTGCCGTTCGTCGCTGCCAGGTCGTCCACGGCCCCGAGCCTAGCCGGATCGGTCAGCGACGGCCGGTGTCGGTGCGTGCGGTACCGGATGCCCCCTCCGCATCCGGTGCCGCCGCCCCGCCCCCTTGCATTTCGAACGCGTTCAAAATCATGGATGACTGTAGGCGCAATGCTTGAACATGTTCAAGTCTGGGGGTGTGGGAGGCTCGTCCCATGAACGTGATCATCCGCCGCGGCACCGCGGACGACAGCGGGACCATTGCCGAGCTGCATGCCCTGAGCTGGCGGACCGCCTACACCGGCATCGTCCCGGAGCAGGCTCTCGGTGACGGGATGGCCGCCGAGCGGGCCGAGCTGTGGGCGCTGCGGCTGGCCGCCGACTACGGCGAGCCGGCCAACACCCCCGAGCTGCTGATCGCCGAACAGGCCGGGGGCACCGTCGGGTTCGCCTACGTGGTGCCGCAGCCCGACGGCCGGGTGCTGCTGGAGAACCTGCACGTCCGACCCGGCCGCACCGGCGGCGGCATAGGCCGCGCGCTGTTCGACGCGGTACGCGACCACGTCGCGACGTGCCACCCCGGAGCCGACCTCTATCTGGAGGTGCTGCGCGACAACACCCGGGCGGTCGCCTTCTACGAGCGCGAGGGCGGTCGGCGGACGGCGGAGCAGGAGGGCATCTTCCCGGGCGGGTACGCGCTGCCCGAGTACGAGTACACCTGGTCCTTCGCCGGAGTCCGGGGCGGATCCCCGACCTGAGGTCCTGCCGGTGCCGGTGCCGGTGCCGGTGCTGCGTCCGTGTCGGTGGCTAGTCGTGGTCGTAGACCGTCACCGGCACTCCCCGATCCACCAGGCGGGCCGTCACCAGAGGTTCGACCAGCTCCCAGCGCCCGCCCGCCAGGCCGCAGCCGATCCGGGGCATGTGGACGGAGGCGCCGAGCGCGAGCGCCTGCTCGGCCAGTGCCGCCAGGGCGGTGTCGATCGCCTCGTAGCGCACCGGGGCGCCCGTCGAACGGCCCGTCCGGATGCCGCGCTGGCCGATCATGTTGGCCACCCGGACGTACGGCTCGACCTGGACGACCTGGACGGCGCCCAGGGCGAAGTCGTTCCGCGCGCGCTCCCGGTGCCACCGCCGGAACGCGGCCTCCGGCTCCGGCCAGCGCCGCGAGAGCGCCAGGACGAAGCCCTTGCCCCAGCCGCCGAGGTCGTTGCAGACATGGGCGATCACCTTCACGCCCTTGCCCCGGGGCGCGGTGGCATCGCCACGGACGTATCGGATGCTCGCCGGTTCCATGACGGTGAGGCTAGCCGCCGGCACTGACAACCCGTCCGGAACTCCCGGGCGCCGGGGGAGCGTCCGGCATCCGCAGGTGCCGGCGTCCGGCCAGGGCGATCAGCAGGGCGAGCGAGGCGGCGCCGGCCGGCAGCCAGTAGCCCGTCCCGGGGGCCGTGTGCTCGGCCACCGCTCCGGCGAGCGCCGCCCCGGTCGAGATGCCGATCACGATGCCGGAGACCGCCACCGCCATGCCCTCGTTCAACTGCCGCTGCGGCAGCAGCCCCTGGACGAGCGTCATGCCGGTGACCATGGTGGGCGCGGTGCCCGTCCCGGCGGCGAACAGCGCCACCCCGAGCAGGGCGAGCCCGGCGCCGCCCAGTCCGGCGGCCAGCGGCAGGAGCAGCAGCACGGCCATCGCCGCGACGCCGGACAGGAACCGGACGCCCGGCGCCCGGCGCGGCCGGAGCACCCCGAAGACCAGCCCGGCCGCGCACGAACCGGCCGCGACCAGCGCCAACAGCCCGCCCGCCAGCGGCTTGTGGCCGAGCGCGTCGGCGTAGGCGACGGTGGTGAGCTCCATCGAGCCGAAGACCACGCCGGTGGCCAGGAAGGTCAGCAGCAGCACCCGCAGCCCGGGCACCCGCAGGGGTGAGCCCTGCTCGCGGGGGTGTCCGTCCGGCTCGGCCCGGTGCCCGGGCCCTTCGCCCGGAGAGCCGAGGTGCCCGCCCGGCGCCCGGTCCGCGAGCGGGGGCTCGGTCCGGCGCTGGGCGGCGAACAGCAGGGCGCCGGCGGTGCCGAACGCCCCGGCGGCGAGCAGACCGGCCTCCGGCGCCACCGTGGTGCAGAGCACCATCGCGAGGACCGGTCCGGCCATGAAGCAGAGCTCGTCCAGCGACTGTTCGAAGGAGTTGGCCAGGTGGCGGGCGGCCGCGTCGTCCCGGTAGAGGTGCGCCCAGCGGGCCCGCGCCATGCCGCCCAGGTTCGGCGCCGCCGCGCAGGCCGCCCAGCAGGCGTAGAGCGTCCAGTCGGGCGCCCCGAGGCGCACGCAGAGCAGCAGCCCGGTGAGCGGGACGGCGTTGTACAGGGCGGCCGGGACGGTGACGCGGGCCTGCCCGTACCGGTCGACCAGCCGGCCGATCAGCGGCATGCCGATCGCCCCGGCGGCCAGCCCGGCCGCAGAGACGGTGCCCGCCAGCGCGTACGAGCCGCGCCGCTCCGAGAGCAGCACCACCAGGGCGACGCCGCTCATCGACATCGTGACCCGGCCGAGCGCTCCGGCCAGGGTGAAGGCGGTGGTGCCGGGCAGTGCGAACAGCCGTCGGTACGAGACGGGCATGGAGCTCCTCAGGGAGGGGGAGGGGGAGGGCTTCAGCCTCGGGCAGCCGCCCGGCCCCGGTCCAACACCTGTTTCGCCGCACTCACATCATGGTGTTGTTAATCTGCCGCCATGCCCCATGACCTGCACCCCCGGCTGCTCCGCGGCTTCGTCGCAACGGCCGAGACCCTGCACTTCGGCCGGGCCGCCCAGCGGCTGCACGTCGCCCAGCAGGCCCTCAGCCGGGACGTCCGCACGCTGGAGAAGCTCCTCGGCGACACGCTCCTCACCCGGACCACGCGCAGCGTCGACCTCACCCCGGCCGGGCGGCGGTTGCTGCCGCAGGCCCGCCGACTACTGGCCCTGCACGACGAGATCGTCGCCGGCGCCGAGCGACGGCCGCTGCTGCTGGACCTCAACAGCGATGTCACCGGGCTCGACCTGACCACCGACCGGGTGCTCGAACGGGCTCGGGCCGCCTGGCCGGAGGGCGAGATCCTGGCCCGCTTCCTCGGCGGACTCGCGGCGGCCGCCGAGGAGTTGGCGGCGCACCGGCTGGACGCCGCGTTCGGCCGCTTCGCCGGACTGCCGGCCGGGCTGCGCGCCCAACTGGCGCAGACGCCGGTACGGCTGGAGCGGGTCTCGGTGATGATGGCGGCCGGCCACCCGCTCGCCGACCGGCCGGCGCTGCGGCTCGCCGACCTGGCCGGGCACCCGGTGGACGTCTGCGCCGGCAATCCGGCCACCACCGAGTGGGCGGACCTCGGCACCCACCTGCTGCGCGCGCACGGCCTCACGCTCGCCGCGCCGTACGTCCCGCCGGTCGGGGTGGACGAGACCGCCCGCTACCTCACCCGGCACGGGGACCCGATGCTGACCACCGTCGGCGGGCCGCTGATCCCCGGTGTGGTGAACGTGCCGCTGGTCGACCCGGTGCCGCTGACCCTGGTCAGCCTGGTGCACCGCCCGGACCTGCGGCACCCGGGCCTGGCCGCGCTGGGCACGGCGGCCGCCGAGCTCGGCGCACGCGAGGGGTGGCTGAGTCGCCCGGCCGGCAGCTGGCTGGCGGAGGCCGACGCCGCGCTGCTCGTGACGGCGTAGCGCTGCGCGCCGGGGCGTGGCCGGAGACGCGCGCCCGGCGTGGTCGGGGGCGGAGACGAGCCCGCCCCTGCCGTTCGGGGGTCGGCAGGGGCGGGTCGGGTGCGGGCGCTCCGCTGCGGCGGTCGGCGCCGGGTGCGGGGCGGTGGTCGGCCGGGTCAGGCCGCCTTGACGGCCGAGATGTCGAAGCTGAGCTTGACCTTCTCGCCGATCAGCACGCCACCCGTCTCCAGTGCGGCGTTGTAGCTGAGGCCCCAGTCGGTGCGGTCCAGCACGGCCACGCCCTCGAAGCCGACCCGATCGGCGCCGTAGGCGTCGGTGGCGCTGCCGGTGTAGTCGAGGTCGAGCACGATCGGCCGGGTGGTGCCCTTGATGGTGAGCTCGCCCGTCATCCGGTAGGAGTCGCCGCGCAGACGCTCGGCCGAGGTGCTGCGGAAGCGGATCTCCGGGTGGGCCTCGGCGGCGAAGAAGTCGCCGGTGCGCAGGTGCTCGTCGCGCTGGGCCTGGTTGGTGTCGATGCTCGCGACCTGGATCACCAGCTCGGCGCTGGAGTTGTGCGGGGCGGTGCCGTCCAGGTGCAGCTTGCCGACGTACTCGGTGAAGCGGCCCTTGACGTTGGTGACCATGGCGTGGCGGACCGAGAAGCCGACCTCGCTGTGGGTGGTGTCGATCGCCCAGTCGCCGGTGAGGTGGCCCAGGTCCGGGCCGGCCGGGGCCTCGGCGACGGTGGTGGTCGCGGCGGCGGTGTTCTTGGTGCGGTTGAAAAGGCCCATGGCTCCTCCTCGGGTCCGAAGCCATTTGTTTAGGCTTCAACTTGTTGGCTCCACCATAGGGTGGTTTCGTTCAAAGTTCAACCATGGCGCCCGGGGGGCTCGTGGAATCACCTGGACGGCGTAGTGGGTGCGCCGGTGTCACCGCAGAAGCCCCCGGTGCCTGCTGGGCGAGGGTGCCTGCGGGGCGGGGGCGCCGGCGGCGATCGGTATCGTCGCCCCCGGTCCGGCCGTGCGGCTTGACCCTCGACCTGGTCGAGGCCACAGAGTCCCGGGTATGGAGAGCGACCTGCGCAGCATCGGTGAACTGGCCCGTGACAGCGGCCTCGGCGTCAGCGCGCTGCGGTTCTACGACGGCGCCGACGTGCTCACCCCCGCCCGGGTCGACCCGCAGACCGGCTACCGCTGGTACGCGCCCGGTCAGCTCGCCGACGCCCGGCTGCTCTGCCGGCTCCGGCGGGTGGGCCTGCCGCTGGCCGACATCCGGGCGGTGCTCGGCGCGGAGCCCGGCTCCGGCGCGGCCCACCGGGTGGTCGACGCGCACCTGCGTCGGCTGGAGGCCGGCCTCGCCGACGCGCGCCGGGAGCTCTCCCTGATCCGCACACTGATCGACCAGAGGGAGAGTCCCATGACCGCCACCCCCGCCGCACACACCGTCACCGTCCCCGCCCGCGAACTGGCCGAGGCCCTGGGCGCGGTCCGCTTCGCGGTCGGCACCGACCCGGAACACCCGGTGCTGTCCGGCGTGCTGTTCGACCTGGACGGCGGACTGCTGCGGCTGGTCGCCACCGACCGGTACCGGATGGCGCTCGCCGAGGTGCCGCTGCCGGCCGCACCCGTGCCGGCGGCGCCGGACGCGTCCGCCCCGGGCGGGGTCCCGGTGGCCGAGATCGTGCCGACCGCCCTGGTCGACGGCATCCGCGCGCTGCTGGGCTCCGGTGCCGAGCAGGCCGAACTGACCCTCGGTGCCGGCCTGGTCCGGGTCGAGACCGGCGGGCACCGGATCGAGGGCGCCGCCCTCGACCACGACTACCCCGACTACCGGTCGCTGGTCCGGCTGGACCCGGTCCACCGGGTCGGCCTGCCCGCCGCCGAGCTGCGCGGCGCCGTCGAGTCCGGCGCCACCCGCAGCCTGCCCTCGGGCCCGCACGGCGAGGCCTGCGAGGTCACCGTGCTCACCATCGACCAGGACGGTCGGCTCACCGTCGCCGCCGACGACGACCAGGCCCCGGGGGACATCCGGGTGGCGGTCAACCGCGACTTCCTCCTCGACGCCCTCCCGGTCGCCGGCCCCGGGCAACTCGTCCTCGAACTCACCGGCCCCATCGCCCCCCTGGCCATCCGCACGGCCGGCCGTGACGGCACTTTCTCCATCCTGATGCCCATCCGGGTGCCCGACCTCGGCTGATCCGCCGATGCCGGCCGGGGCGGTTCGGTCGCTAGCCTCGGCCGGATGGTGAACACCGGCGGTTTCGACGCATCCCGGGCAGCCCTCGAACCCGCCGCGCGGCGCTGTCTCGAACTGGCCCACCGCACCGTGCGCACCGCCCTGGCCGGCGGTCCCCGCACGGCCCGCACCGCCCGCCTCGCCGCCCGACCCGGCGGCACATCCGCCGACTCCCTCCCCGTCCTCCTCACCCGACTCTGGCCCCGCATCACCCGGGCCGCCGGCTGACCCGGCCCCGGGCCGGCCGCGCGTCCTGCCCCGCTTCCCACCCGGCCTTGAGAGGATTGACGGAGCCCGTACGGACGACTACAGGGGTGGATCATGACCGTTCTGGTGCTCGGGGTACTGGCGCTCGCCGTCGGCGGGTGCGTCTGCGTGGTGTGGGCGGAACGCGGCGGGCCCCGATGGGTCTGCGCGGTGGCGGACGTGACGCTCGCCGCGGGTGAGCTGCTGCGCGTCGTGCGGAGGAGCCGGCGTCGGAGCCTCAAGCGTTCCGACAGCGGCCAGGACTGACGGAGCGCCTGCCGGCTCCCGCCGGTGACAGCCGGTTCGACCGCCTCGCAGCGCCGACGGGGCGGCGCACCCCGACGTGGTGTCGGGTGCGCCGCCCCGGAGCGGGACGATGCGCGGGGGTTGCGGTCCGCCGGCTGCCGGCCGGTCCTTCCGCCGCTACTTCGGGTCGCGGTTGAACAGCGACTTGGACCAGAAGTAGCCGAGCGCGGTCAGGCCGACGCACCAGGCGATCGCGAGCCAGCCGTTGTTGCCGATGCCGGTGCCGAGCAGCAGACCGCGCAGGGTCTCGATGGCGGGGGTGAAGGGCTGGTACTCGGCGACCGGCTGGAACCAGCCCGGCATCGCGTCGACCGGGACGAAGGCGCTGGACAGCAGCGGCAGGATCATCAGCGGCATCGCGTTGTTGCTGGCGGCCTCGGCGTTCGGGCTGGACAGGCCCATCCCGACCGCGATCCAGGTGAGCGCCAGGGCGACGAGCGTCAGCAGCCCGAACGCCGCCAGCCACTCCAGGGCGGTGGCGTCCGTGGACCGGAAGCCGATGGCCACCGCGACGGCCCCGACCAGGACCACGCTCATCATGCACTGCAGCACGCTGCCGAGGACGTGCCCGATGAGCACCGACCCGCGGTGGATCGCCATGGTGCGGAAGCGGGCGATGATGCCCTCGGTCATGTCGTTGGAGACGGACACCGCGCTGCCGATCGTGGTGCCGCCGATGGTCAGCAGCAGGATGCCCGGGACGAGGTACGCGAGGTACTGGGAGCGGTCCGCCCCGCCGGTCCCGATGCCGGCGCTCATCACGTCGCCGAAGACGTAGACGAAGAGCAGCAGCAGCATGACCGGCGTGAGCAGCAGGTTCAGCGTGAGGGAGGGGTAGCGCCGGGCGTGCAGGAGGTTGCGGCGCAGCATCGTGGTGGAGTCGCGCACGGCGAGGGAGAGGGTGCTCATCGGACGGTCTCCTCGGTCTGGTGGGGGACGTGGGCCGGGCCGGTGAGGGCGAAGAACACGTCGTCGAGGTCGGGGGTGTGGACGGTGAGTTCGTCGGCCTCGATGCCGGCGGAGTCCAGGGAGTCGAGGACGGTGCGCAGGTCGCGCTGGCTGCCGTCGCTGGGGATCCGCAGGGTCAGTGCCTGGTCGTCGCGGGTGCTCTCGGGCAGGGCGGTGGTGGCGCCGCGGTAGGCGGCCGGGTCGGTGAAGCGGAGGCGGACGTGTCCGCCGGGGATGAGCCGCTTGAGTTCTTCGGCGGTGCCCTCGGCGGCGATCCTGCCGTCGTTGAGCACGGCGATGCGGTCGGCGAGTTCGTCGGCCTCGTCCAGGTACTGGGTGGTGAGGAAGACGGTGACGCCGTCGGCGACGAGCTCGCGGATGATCCCCCACATGGTGTGGCGGGAGCGTGGGTCGAGGCCGGTGGTCGGCTCGTCGAGGAAGATGATCCGCGGGTTGCCGACCAGGGTCATGGCGATGTCCAGGCGGCGCTTCATGCCGCCGGAGTAGGTGGAGGCGGGCTTCTTCGCGGCGTCGGTGAGGTCGAAGCGTTCCAGCAGCTCGGCGGCGACCCGTCGCCCCTCGCGCCTGGACAGGTGGTGGAGGTCGGCCATGAGGAGCATGTTCTCCTCGCCGGTGATCAGGCCGTCGACGGCGGAGAACTGCCCGGTGACGCCGATCGCGGCCCGCACCCCGTCGGGTGAGGCGGCGACGTCGTGGCCCGCCACCTGGGCCTGACCGCCGTCGGCGCCGATGAGGGTGGAGAGGATCTTGACGACGGTGGTCTTGCCGGCGCCGTTCGGCCCGAGCAGCGCGAACACGGACCCGGCCGGGATGTACAGATCGATGCCGTCGAGGACGGTCTTGTCGCCGTAGGACTTGCACAGGCCGACGGCGGAGACGGCGGCGGGCACCTGCGGAGCGTCGCTCTGCCTGGGCGTGGGCATGACAGACGAAGGCATGGAGCCCTCCCGTTCGAAGACTGGCGTGACTGGGGTGGGTGGGGTCGAGGTCCGGTCTTCCGGGGTCAGGACTTGGCGCGGAGGATGTCGATGTTGCCGTACCGGGTTCGGGCGTGGACCTCGACGGTGTCCTCGGTGTCCGCCGGGGCCTCGGAGGTGGTGAGCGTGTTGCGCACCTGCCCGGAGCCCGAGCTGACGTCGAGCCAAGCGGCCGTGCCCTCGCGGACACCGACCTCGATGGCCCCGTAGGAGGTCTCCAGCTGGATCTTGCCGCGGGCCACGTCGCCCACGCGCAGGGTGCCGTGGGCGGTGGTCGCGGCGACCGAGCCCTCGGCGCGCCGGATCTCGATGTCCCCGTTGGCGCCGCTCACCCGCAGGTCGCCGATCGCGGCGGCGACGGTCGTCGTGCCGTGGGAGTTCTTCAGGACGGCGGTGCCCTCGACGACGCCGACGCGCAGGCTGCCGGAGCTGGTGGTGATCTCGGCCGGTCCCTCGACCCGGTCCACGGTGATCGAGCCGTGCGACGCGGTCAGCTGGAGCGGCCCGGTCGTGTCGAGGCGGACGTCACCGGAGGTGCTCTTCACCCGGACCTCGCCGAGCAGGCCCTCGCCGAGCACCTGGGTCCAGGCGCCGGTCATGTCGATGCGCGAGCCCGTGGGCAGCTCGACCGTCACGTCGACGATGCCGGGGCGGCGGAGCGAATTGCGCTGCTTCGGCGTCCTGACGGTCAGGGTGCCGCCGGCGTAGCTGACCTCGGTCTGGTCGGCGGCCCGTACGTCCTGGTCCTTCTTCGGGTCGCGGGGCCGCACCTCGACCACGGTGTCAGGGCGGTCCGCCGCGGTGAAGCGGATGGAGCCGGCCTCCACGTGGGCGGTGACGGCGATCGGGGCGGGAGTGTCGAAAGAAGGCATGGCTGTACCGTCCTCTTGGGTCTCAGTGGCGTCCCCGCTGGTGGGACGTGGTGGGTGAGTGACGTGGTGCCGGCGGGGGCGTGGCTAGCGCACCCAGCCCGTGATGCTCTGTCCGATGGTCTGGGTCTTCCCCGCCGTACGCGGACGCGTGCCGCCGTCGACCGCGGCCGACACGGCCCGCACCAGCCACGCGTTGACCGACAGGCCCTCGCGGCCCGCGGCCTCCTCGGCCCGCGCCTTGAGGTGGGCCGGCAGCCGCAGGTTGACGCGGGCGGTGCCACCCTCGTCGCCGTCGGCGGGCGCCGGCGCCTGGAGCGGCTCGACGGGCGCGGCCGGCTCCACGGGGGCGCCCCCGCCGGTGGCCGGTGATGTCACCACGAAGTCGGGGTCGAGCCCGCGCAGCCGTACGTCGACCGAGCCGGGGGCGAGTTCACGGGTGATCTCGTCCATCGCGGCGGAGAGCACGTTGAGCATGGTCAGCCGGGCCGCCGACTCCAGGGGGGCGGTGAGCCTCTCGGCCAGCTCGCGGGCTTCGTCACCGCCGGCTTCGGCGGCCACCGCGAGTTCGCGGCGGAGGGTGTCGATGTACGGGGTGAGGTCCATGACGCCATGATGGCACCATGATGGCTCCATGTGCAAGCCCCGTGGTGGCATCGCGGGGCCACCGTCCGGCGATACTGCTCTGAGCTGCGGAAATGTGATGGCATCTCGTCGAGTGGTGGTGGCGCCAGGCGTGTCGCCAGGGTCCTGGCGGCGCCGAGTGGTGCCACGTGGCACCGGATGGCGCCAAGCTGCGTCACTTCGCGCCGAGTGGTGCCACGGTGTCGCGGGGAGGCGCCCCGGCTCCCGTCGGCGCCGCGTTTGCTGCTGCTAGCACTCTGCTTGCATTTGCAAGCACGGTGGGGCAGGCTGGACGCATGGCCTCACTGAACGTCGGCTCGCTGGGCGAGTACATCCGCGAGCAGCGGCGGAACGCGCAGTACTCGCTGCGACAACTGGCGGAGGCCGCCGGCGTGTCCAACCCCTACCTCAGCCAGATCGAGCGAGGGTTGCGCAAGCCGAGCGCGGAGATCCTGCAACAGATCGCCAAGGCACTGCGGATCTCGGCGGAGACGCTGTACGTCCAGGCCGGGATCCTGGAGGAGCGGCGGGGTGAGGGCCTGGAGCTGCGGGCCTCGATCCTGGCCGATCCGCTGATCAATGAGCAGCAGAAGCAGGCGCTGCTCGCGGTCTACGACGCCTTCCTCAAGGAGAACGCCGCCCGTAAGGACACGGACGCGGCGCCCGACGACCCCGACGACCCCGACGACCCCTACGACCCCGAAGCCGACGGCCCGACGGCCGCCGGCCCGGCAACCTAGACCACGGGAGGACCGGTCATGCCGATCACGGACGAGATCAAGAAGACCCTGAGCGACCCGACGCCGCTCTACGCCCTCGCCGGCGCGGGCGACCTCGCCTACGAGAAGCTGCGCGAGGTGCCCGGCAAGGTCGAGGCCCTGGCGGCGGACCGCAAGGGCGCGCAGGACAAGGCGACCGCCAGGCTCCAGGAGGCGCAGGCCAGGCTGGTCGAGGCGCAGGCGAAGGTCGCGGGCACCGTGACCACCCTGCCCGCCGACCTCAAGGTGCTCCAGGAGAAGGCGCAGAGCTTCGCCCTCCAGCAGGTCGGCCGTGCGGTCGAGCTGGCGGTGAAGGCCAAGGAGGCCTACGACGAGCTGGCCGAGCGCGGCAAGGGTGTCGTCGAGCGGGGCGGTCCGGCCGACGCCGTCGAGCCCGGGGCGGAGCAGTCCGCGGCGGAGCCCGAGCCGGTCGACGCGGAGCCGGTCGACGCCGAACTGGTCGAGGACGACGAGCCGGCCGCCGAGCCCGCTCCGAAGAAGGCCGCCCGCGCCAAGAAGGCCGCCGAGTAGCGCCGTCACCGCCGCCATCCGGCGGGGAGCGGGCCGCCCGGGGCACATCCGGTGACCTCGGGACGTTGACACCGTGGCGGACGGTCCGCCGTGCCAGGATGGGCGGCGGCCGACACGCCGGAGCCGAGACGCAGAGGAGACCGCGATGGGCGGAGTGGCTCAGATCCTGGGCTTGGACTACCTGAACCCGTTCTGGTGGCTGGCCGTCGCCATCCTGGGCTTCAAGCTGTTCGCACTGGTCGACGCGGCCACCCGTCCGGAGGACGGCTACCGGGCGACGGACAAGAAGACCAAGGGATTCTGGCTGGCCGTCCTGGGCATCGCCTTCGGGCTCGACCTGCTGTTCGGGGCCAACTTCCTGACCAGCTTCCTGACCCTGGGTGGCCTGGTGGCCGCGATCGTCTACATGGTCGACGTGCGCCCGGCGATCCGGGAGCTGACGAACCGGGGCGGCGGCCGGGGCGACCAGCGCAACACGGGCCCGTACGGCCCCTGGTAGAGCGTACGGAGTGGCAGGCCGAGCCCCGGGTGCACGCGGACCGATCCGCGCGCACCGGGGCTCGCCGCTGTTCCCGCCTGGTGCCGGCCGTACTTCCTGGCGCCCGCTGGTGCCCGGCGGGGCACCTCAGCCCAGGATCAGCTGCACCGGGTTGCGTTCCAGCAGCAGCACCGCGACATCGTCCGTCAGTGCGCCGCCGTTCAGCTCCTCGACCTCGGCGATCGCGCTGTCGATGAGGCGGCCCCTGGTCAGCCCGGCGGACTGGTGGTCGCCCACGAGGTCGGCCAGCCCGTCCTGGCCGAGGCGGCGGGAGCCGGCGCCCACCCGACCCTCGATCAGCCCGTCGGTGTAGAGCAGCAGCCGCCAACCGGGGCGGAGTTCGAGCCGGTGCGCCGGCCAGACGGCCTGGCCGTCGTCGCAGGGCAGCAGGCCGAGCGCGGGGCCGGCCGGGTCGGCCGGCAGCGTCACCGGCTTGTGGTCAGTGCCGAGCAGCAGGGGAGCGGGGTGCCCGGCGAGGTAGAGCCGGGCGTGTTCGACGGCGCCGAGCGAGCCGGGTTCACCGGTCGCGCCGCCCGGTTCGATGACCAGCATGCAGAGCGTCGCGAAGATCTCGTCGCTGCGCCGCTCGTGCTCCAGGACGTGCTGAAGGGTGGTCAACAGCGCCTCGCCGGTGAGGCCGGCGAAGACCAGGGTGCGCCACGCTATCCGGAGCGCCACCCCGAGGGCCGCCTCGTCCGGGCCGTGGCCGCAGACGTCCCCGATCACCACGTGGACGGTGCCGTCGTCGGTGCGGACGGCGTCGTAGAAGTCGCCGCCGAGCAGCGCGCGGCGGCGGCCGGGGCGGTAGCGCCGGGTGAAGGAGAGCCCGGCGCCGTCCAGCAGTGGCGTGGGCAGCAGGTGGCGCTGAAGGCGGGCGTTCTCCTGGCCGCGCAGCTCGGCCTCGACCAGCCGGCGCTGTGACTCGTCGGCGCGCTTGCGCTCGACGGCGTACCGCAGGGCGCGGGCCAGCAGCGGACCGTCCGTCTCGTGCTTGATCAGGAAGTCCTGGGCCCCGGCGGCCACCGCGGCGGCTCCCAGTTCGGCGCCGGCGGCGTCGGTGAGCACCACGACGGCGGTGTGCGGGGCCCGCCGGAGCAGCTCGTGCAGGCCCTCCAGGCCGTCGGAGGCGTCCGAGGGGTGCGGCAGGTCGGCGGGGGCGGCCAGGTCGAGCAGCACACAGCTGAAACTGCCGGCCCGGGGCCGTCCGCGCCGGCTGCCCGAGGAACCGGCGGCCAGCAGTTCGGAGGCCTGCTCCAGCCCGCGGGCCCAGTGGATCTCGATCGGGGCGCCGCTGTCGGCGACGGCGGCCTTGAGCAACTGGGCGTCGGAGGCGTCGTCCTCGATCACCAGCAGCTTGAGCGGGGCGGCGGACGCCACGGTGGGGGAGGTGCCCCCCGGGGAGGCGTTCGACCGGGGATGGGGTATCGGCGGAGTCGCGGTGGCCGGAGCGGCCGACTGTTCGGCGGAGGCGGGCCGGTTGCGGGCGCGGTCGGAGAGGGCGCCGTCGAGGGCGCCCAACAGGTCCGCGGCACCAGGTGCCCGCCCGTCTCCCGTTGCGGGCATCGACTGATCCTCCTTTTCCCCGAGTGCGTAACGGTCGGCGCCCGTCCGCAGTGCCCGCCTGGCACTCTGCGCCGGGGAACTTCTCGCGACCATAACGTGACTCCGGGGATTTCTTCGGCCGCCCGGCGCCGTTGTGGCTCTTGCCACGCCGGTGGCGGTGCGACGGGTGGTGGGGTGACGGGTACGGGGGTGACAGTCGGAGCACGCGCCTGCGAGCTCCGGGACGGACGGCGGAGGGCGGACATGACGGTGACACGGATCACCCTGGTCGAGGGTGACATCACGGAACAGCAGGTGGACGCGGTGGTGAACGCCGCCAACTCCTCCCTGCTGGGAGGCGGTGGCGTGGACGGTGCGATCCACCGCAAGGGCGGGCCGCAGATCCTGGAGGACTGCCGAAGGCTTCGGGCCTCGCACTACGGCAAGGGGCTGCCCGCCGGGCGCGCGGTGGCGACCACGGCAGGGCGGCTGCCGGCCCGCTGGGTGGTCCACACGGTGGGGCCGGTCCATCTGGTGGAGGAGTACGACAAGAGGGCCGAGCAACTGGCCTCGTGCTACCGCGAGTCGCTCCGGGTGGCGGCGGAGCTCGGCGCACGCACGGTGGCCTTCCCGGCGGTGTCGGCCGGGGTGTACGGGTGGCCGCTGGAGGACGCGGCCCGGATCGCGCTCGGCACCGTCGCGGCCGCGAGGTCGGGGCCGGTGCGAGAGCTGGAGGAGGTGCGGTTCGTGCTGTTCGGGGCGGCGGCGTACCGGGCGTTCGAGCGGGAGTGGCGGGCTTTGGGGCTCGATGAGGAGCGGTCGCAGGGGCAGGAGTCGGAGGAGCCCGGGGGTCAGGAGCAGGAGGGCCGGTCGTGAGCCGCCGGGTCGGTCGCGAGTCGAAGGGGAGGGGCTGGAGCGAGTGAAACGCCGGGTCGGAAGGGTCGGAAGGACCGGACGCGAGGTGCCGGCCGAGTGCCCCCATCGTGGCGTGACGAGGCGTCAACACGCCAGAGGTATTCGATAACTCGTTCGAGTGAATCCCCGGGTTCGCTCACCCGCTCCTGCCCGGACGGGGGCCGCGCCCGGGGGGCGGCTACGGGGCGAGCGCCGTCCAGGGGACGGTGACCTCGCCCTGGCGCCACCGTCCGCGCGCGTCCACCAGCGGCCAGCTGCCCGCCAGCGCCGTGCACGCGGCCACCCAGCGCTGTCGGGCGCCGAACGCCCCGTACGGCGCCGCCGCCGCCCAGGCGCGGTCGAAGTCGGCGAGGAAGGCGTGCACCGGCCGGCCCGGCACGTTGTGGTGGATCAGTGCCTTGGGCAGCCGTTCGGCGAGGTCGGAGGGGAGCCCGAGGCCGCCCAGCCGGGCCGCGAAGGTCACCGTACGGGGGCCCTCCGGCCCGAGCGCGACCCAGACGTGCCGGCGCCCGATCTCGTCGCACGTCCCCTCGACCAGCAGCCCGTCCGGTGCCAGCCGGGCCCGGAGCCGGTCCCAGACCCCGGCCACCGCCGACTCGTCGTACTGCCGCAGCACGTTGGCGGCCCGGATCAGCTGGGCCGGCGCACCGCCGTCCAGGGGCACCTCGAAGCCGCCGCGCCGGAAGGTGAGCAGCGGCGGTTCGGCGTACGGCAGCGCCGCCGCGACCCGCTCCGGCTCGATCTCGATCCCCACCACCCGGACGTCCGGCCGCACCGTCCGCAGCCGCCCGGCGAGCTCGACGGCCGTCCACGGCGCGGCGCCGTAGCCGAGGTCGACGGCGACCGGCGGCCGGTCGGCGGACCGAAGCGCGGGCCCCAGCGCGTGGGCGATCCAGCGGTCCATCCGGCGCAGCCGGTTGGTGTTGGTGGTCCCCCGCGTCACGGTCCCCACCGGACGCCCGGCCCGCCCGCGGGCGGGCGCGGTCGCGGAGTCGAAGAAGGCGGCCATGCCCAGAAGCGTACGGGGAGCCCCCGGCCGCACCGCACCGCCACCCGCACGTGCCACCCCGCCCGCGCCGGCCGGGCCCCCGCCCGCTCCGCCGCGCGCCCCGCCACACCTCCCGACACCACCCGCGCCCTGGTCCGCCCCGGCGCACCGGCCCGCTTCCCACCACCTCGGCCCGCCTCCCGCCACCCCTCCCCACCACCGCCCACCTCCAGGTCCCCACCCGTGGGCCATCTCATGGGCCGGGACGGGAATGCCGGTCGATGACCACGTGGTTGGCACACTGGTGGTGGTGCACGCCCGGACGGGGCAGCACGCCGCCGCATCACCACCGTGACGCGGCGGTGCGGCGTGGGCGGCAGCGCACACACCGAACAGCAGGCAGGCAAGCAGGCTGCAGAGACGGGCAGCACAGAGGAGGCTTCAGCCAGGTGATCCAGCATCCCGTCCGTCCGGTACGCCGTGCCCAGCCGACTCCGCCCGTGCGGGGTCGGCTCCAGTCGCTCGTCCCGGGCCGCCAGCGCCGTCCGCGCCGGATAGCCATGCTCAGCGTCCACACCTCCCCGCTGCACCAGCCCGGCACCGGTGACGCGGGCGGGATGAACGTCTACATCGTGGAGCTGGCCAAGCGCCTCGCCGAGCTCGACATCGAGGTCGAGGTCTTCACCCGGGCGATCTGCTCGGACGACGCGCCCACCGTCGAGCTGGCCCCCGGCGTCCTGGTGCGCCACGTCACCGCCGGCCCGTACGAGGGCCTGGTCAAGGAGGACCTCC
Source organism: Kitasatospora sp. NPDC058218 (assembly GCF_042882445.1). NCBI lineage: Bacteria > Bacillati > Actinomycetota > Actinomycetes > Kitasatosporales > Streptomycetaceae > Kitasatospora > Kitasatospora sp. NPDC058218. Next base: position 78,143 of record NZ_JBHVWC010000047.1, read on the forward strand.
CGGCCCAGCTCTGCGCCTTCACCCACGGCGTGCTGCGCACCGAGGCCGGCCACCGCCCCGGCCACTACGACCTGGTGCACTCGCACTACTGGCTCTCCGGCCAGGTCGGCTGGCTGGCCGCCCAGCGCTGGGGCGTGCCGCTGGTGCACACCATGCACACCATGGCGAAGGTCAAGAACGCCGCGCTGGCCGAGGGCGACACCCCTGAGCCGGCCGCCCGGGTGATCGGCGAGACGCAGGTGGTGGAGGCCGCCGACCGGCTGATCGCCAACACCACCGAGGAGGCCGCCGAGCTGGCCCTGCACTACGCGGCCCGCCCCGACCAGCTCGCCGTCGTCCACCCGGGCGTCAACCTGGACGTCTTCCGTCCCGGCGCCGCGGGCACGCGCGCCGCCGCACGGGCCCGGCTCGGTCTGCCGCAGGACGCCGCCGTGCTGCTGTTCGCCGGCCGGATACAGCCGCTGAAGGCGCCGGACGTGCTGCTCCGGGCGGTCGCGGCGCTGCTGGAGAGGCGACCGCAGCTGCGCGAGCGGCTGGTGGTCCCGGTGGTCGGCGGACCGTCCGGCACCGGCCTGGCCAAGCCGGAGAGCCTGCACAAGCTCGCCGCCCAGCTGGGCATCGGCGACGTCGTCCGGTTCCACCGGCCGGTCGGTCAGGCCCTGCTCGCCGAGTGGTACCGCGCGGCGACGGCGCTGGTGATGCCCTCGTACAGCGAGTCCTTCGGGCTGGTCGCGCTGGAGGCGCAGGCCTGCGGCACTCCGGTGGTGGCGGCCGCGGTGGGCGGCCTGCCGGTCGCCGTCCAGGACGGTGTGACCGGCACGCTGGTCCGCGGCCACGATCCGCAGGACTGGTCGCACGCGCTGGAGCCCTACGTCACCCAGCCGGCGCTGGTCGCCCGGCGGGGCGAGGCGGCGGCCCGGCACGCCGCCGGATTCGGCTGGGACACCGCGGCGGCGACCATGGCCGAGGTGTACGCCGGCAGTCTGGCCCGCCCGGCGGGCCGGCTCACCGGATCCCGGCTCCGTCTGGCCTGAGCGCACCGCCGACGCGGATCCGCCACGGATCCGCGGCAGGGCCCGGGCCGGTCCGCTGCTGCGCGCCACCGGTACCGCCGAGTAACGTCACCCCCATGGCAATCCGCACCAAGGACGAGGCCCTCACCCTCCTGCGCGCCGCCCTGGACGAGGCCGGGGTGGCCTGGGAGCCGGCCACCACCGACCCGTACACCCTGGTGGCGACCCTCCCGGGCACCCGCAAGCTGAGCACCACCTGCGCCCTCCGGGTCGGCGACCACACCCTCTCGGTGAACGCCTTCGTGATCCGCCGCCCGGACGAGAACCACGAGGGCGTCTACCGCTGGCTGCTGGAGCGCAACACCCGGCTGTACGGCGTCGCCTACGCGATCGACCCGCTCGGCGACGTCTACCTGGCCGGCCGGCTGCCGCTGGAGGCGCTCACCGCGGACTCCGTCGACCGGTTGCTCGGGACGGTGCTGGAGAGCGCCGACGAGCCGTTCAACACGCTGCTGGAGCTGGGCTTCGCCTCGGCGATCCGGCGCGAGTGGGAGTGGCGCACCAAGCGCGGCGAGTCCACCCGCAACCTGGCCGCCTTCGCGCACCTCGCCGCGCCGACGGCGCAGCAGTAGCGGCCCGGGCCCGGTTCATCGGGCACCGGACCGCGCTCCGCCTCAGGAACCGGCCGGGGCCTCCACCGGGGCCTTCGCCGACACGTCGACCGCCGCCGCCGGTGTCCGCCGCGCCGGCACGCCGGCCGTCGCCGCGCCCGGGCGCCGTCCGAGCAGCACGTACCCGCTCGCCGCGACGGTGCCGCAGACCGCGCAGGCGCCCCACATCGCCGCGCTGCCGGCCCGCTCCAGCAGCACCCCGCCGACCGCCGGGCCGAGGAACGAGGCGAGCGACCAGGAGAGCGAGTAGACCCCTTGGTAGCGGCCGCGCGCGTGGGTCGGCGACAGCTCCGCGACCAGGCCCATCATGGTCGGCGCGTTCAGGATCTCGCCGATCGTCCAGACCGCCACCGTGAACGCGTAGAACCACGCGGACGAGCCGGCGAGCGCGGTCAGCCCGAAGCCCCAGCCGATGAACAGCGCGCTGGCGACCAGGAGCGCCGTCCGGTTGCGCCCCTCCATCCACCGGGTGAGCGGGATCTGCAGCACCACGATCAGCAGCCCGTTGAGGCCGATGACCAGGCCGTACTGGGTCGCGGTGATGCCGTTGCGGCCCATGTCCACGGCGAGGGTGGTGCTGCCCTGCTGGGCGACCAGGGCGAGCAGCAGGTTGAGTGCCACGACCGCCATGAAACGGCTGTCCCGGAAGACCGTGCCCAGGCCGACCGCGGGCTCGTTCGCCCGGGCCGCCGGGGCGTCCGGCTTGGTCTCGGGGATCCGGACGAAGATCACCACCGCGCAGACCAGCGTGGAGAGCGCGTCCAGCAGGAAGAGCGTGAGGTAGCCGTGGGTGGCGATCAGGCCGGCGGCGGCCGCCGAGAGGCCGAAGCCGATGTTGATCGCCCAGTAGTTCAGCGAGTAGGCGCGGACCCGGTCCTCGGCCGGCACGATGTCGGCGATGATCGCGGAGGTGGCCGGGCGGGTCGCGTTGTTGCAGAAGCCGACCAGGAAGGCGACCGCGGCGATCGCCACCTGGCCGTCGGTGAAGCCCAGCACCGCGGTGAAGAGCGCGGTGCCGAGCTGCGCGGCGACCAGGGTCGGACGCCGCCCGATCCGGTCGGTCAGCACACCGGCGACGATCGCCGCGATCGCCGATCCGAGGCCGAAGAGCGAGGCGACCAGGCCCGCGTACGAGGCCGAGTACCCCCGCTCGGTCGTCAAATAGAGTGCCAGGAACGTGACGACGAACGCGCCGAGCTTGTTGATCAGGGTCGACGTCCAGAGCCACCAGAACTGCCGGGGCAGCCCGCCCACCGTCTCGCTCGCGACTCTTCTCATGCGGTCAGGAAGGGGCGAATCGGGCATGTGGGGGCTCCCGGGCGGCAGGCGTCCCGCTGAGCGGACCGGCAGGTCCGCGCTGCGGTGAGGTAAGTGTCACTAAGGCGATGCACACATTACACATGGGCTCGGGTCCCGACCAGCCATTTAGTGGCCTCCATTAAGCTGGGGGCCATGGCTGACACGACGTACCGACTCATCCTCCTCCGCCACGGCGAGAGCCAGTGGAACCAGAAGAACCTGTTCACCGGTTGGGTCGACGTCGACCTCAACGAGAAGGGCGAGAAGGAGGCCGCACGTGGTGGCGAGCTCCTCGCCGCCGAGGGCCTCTTCCCCGATGTGGTGCACACCTCGCTGCTGCGCCGGGCGATCCGCACCTCGCAGATCGCCCTGGACAAGGCCGACCGCCACTGGATCCCGGTCAGCCGCAGCTGGCGTCTGAACGAGCGCCACTACGGCGCCCTCCAGGGCAAGGACAAGGCCCAGACCCTGGCCGAGTTCGGCGAGGAGCAGTTCCAGCTCTGGCGCCGCTCGTACGACACCCCGCCGCCGGCGCTGGCCGACGACGCCGAGTACTCCCAGGCCGGTGAGGCCCGCTACGCCGACATCCCGAGCGAGCTGCGCCCGAACACCGAGTGCCTCAAGGACGTCGTCGACCGGATGCTCCCGTACTGGTACGACGCCATCGTCCCGGACCTCGCCGCCGGCAAGACCGTCCTGGTGACCGCCCACGGCAACAGCCTGCGCGCGCTGGTCAAGCACCTCGACGGCATCTCCGACGAGGACATCGCCGGCCTCAACATCCCGACCGGCATCCCCCTGGTCTACGAGCTGGACGCCGACTTCAAGCCGGTCGCCAAGGGCGGCCGCTACCTCGACGCGGACGCCGCCGCGGCCGCCATCGAGGCCGTCAAGAACCAGGGCAAGAAGTAAGCCCGAGCGGTTCGACCACGGCGACGGCCCCGCCTCCCCGATACGGGGGAGGCG
>NZ_JBHVWC010000048.1:0-21271 GCF_042882445.1 Kitasatospora sp. NPDC058218
CACCAACAGCTCCTGGCTCAATCGGATCGAGGCCCAGTTCACCGCCCTGCGCTACTTCGCCCTCGACGGCACCGACCACGCCAGCCACAAGGAGCGGGGCAGCATGATCCGCCGCTACATCATCTGGCGGAACAAGCACGCCGCCGACGAACGGCTACGCGAGGTCGTCGCCAGGGCCAACGTTGCCTGATGCGGCACTAGCCGCCTACCTCGAGCACTATCCGGACGAAGCCGCGCTGCTGGCCAAGCCGGTGCAACTGCTCTCTCGGGGGGCGGTCTCGCCTCGCGGCGAAGCTCTCCGATGCATGTGACTGTCGGTGCGCTGCTGGTCCGCGATGAAGCGGAGATCCTGCTGATCGAGCACCGCGCGTACGGGATCACGCTGCAGCCCGGAGGCCACCTCGAGCCGACCGTCACCACGCTGGTCGACGCGGCGCTGCGCGAGCTGGCGGCGGAGACCGGACTCGACCCAGGAGCAGTGTTCCCTGCGTCGCAGACCCCCGTCTACGTCGAGTACGGCAGGGTGCCCGCGCGACCGGAGTAGGACGAGCCAGATCACTACCACCCGAGCACCGTCCTGCCTCAGATCGGTTGGGCTGTCGCTTCCCAGCCCAGGGGCTAGATGTCGAACAATCCGCCTTGGACGGGCACGTTGCCCTTGGCCGTGCGCCCCGCGGTCTTCACCAGGGCGGCGAGATCGCCGGGCTGTCCACTCTCGTCCGCGGCAGTGACAAGCCGGAGGAACACCTGCGCGGTGACGTCGACGTCGGCGTAGGCCCTGTGGTGGTCCGCTGCGACCCGGCGGCCACGGCACGCTCCCCCTCGTCTCCGCTCCCCGCGGATTGTGCCTCGCCTGCAGGGGGATCCAACGGATTTCGGAACGGCTCCAGGGCTTCTTTCAGAGGGCGTAGGCATCGGTGAGCGGGCAGTGCGAGCGGTGGTGCTTGTCAGAAGCGCGGGCCCACCCGGGTCTCAGGAGTCAGCGCGTGGGCGCCCGACTGCCGTGTCGTCCTTCCTTCCTGGAACGCGAAAGGGCACCGCCGTCTCCGGGAGGCTCCCCCGATTCGCCGTATCCGCCCACGTGCGATCGCAGAGCCGGCCCGGCCGCACCACGGGGTCAGTCGCGCGAGGAGCGCTCCCCGAGGGCGATGGCGAGGGTGAGCAGGTGGTGCAGGTGGGTGTTGCCGGTGCGGCGGGCCTCGAGAACCGCGCTGCGAAGGTTCATGGTCGCGGCGAGGCGAAGGCCGGTCAGGGGGCGCTGGAGGACCGCGCCGGCGTGGTCGAGGTCGTGCAGCCGGCTGTGCCAGTCGAAGTCACGGCGCCGGAGGGGCTCGCCGACGGCCAGTTGTCCCGCGTAGGCGACGTACCGGCCGTCGGGGGAGGTGGTCATGAGGCTGAGGTACTCGGTGCCCGTGAGGGCTGCTGGGGCCGGCCTTGGGGTCAGGGCGTCGGGGTCGAGGAAGTGGACGCGTCCCTCGCCGGGGGCCTTGCCGCCGACGACGTCCCACTCCGGTACGGAGAACAGGTGCCGCATGGGCGGCGTGTCCCGTTCGACGAGGGACCGCATGCGGTGACCGCCGAGCTGCCAGAGAGTCAGCCCGCCCTCCTGGCCGGAGGTGAGCAGCCGGTCGTGGCCGACGAAGGCCAGGTCGGCGATCCCGTCGGGTTGTGCCGGTCCGCCGACGGCCAGGGCAGTGCCGAGGAGTGCGTCGGTGGCGACCAGGACGTGGCCGTCGCAGAGCACCAGCCGAATCCCGTCGGGGTCGACGGCGATCAGGGTGCTGTTGGACAGTCCCCAGGCACCGAGGCCGACCTGCCGCAGGCCGTCCGACGAAGCCGAGCCGAGGTCCTGGTCGACGAAGGCGGCCGGGGAGAGATGCAGGCCGGCCACGTAGCCGAAGAGCGTCGTGGCGATCCTGGCACCGGCCACCGCGACCCCTCGCGCGAGGATCGTGGTGCCCTGGTCGGTGTGGCGGACGAGTTCGAACGCCCCGTCACCACCGTGGCCGGGTGATCTGGTGGCGATGACGGTCGAGGCGTCGACGCAGGTGATCGACCTGTGGTCGGCCGGGCCCGAGTACAGGGTGGTCCGGGTGCCGGTGCGCAGGTCGAGGGTCTCGATCGTCTCCCGGTGGTCGTCGGTGATCGTGGCGACCGCCAGGGCGTCGTGGGCGTGGGCGAAGGAGATGTAGTCCTCGTTGAAGAGGTCCAGCTCGGGCGGGATCCGGGTGGTCGCACCCTCGGCGGCCTCGGCGACCAGGGCGGCGGTGCGGCGGGCGGGGAGTGAGCGGAGGGCCTCCAGCAGCGCGCGGTCGACCGTGTCCGCGGGGTGCCAGCGACGCACCGGGATGCGGCGGGCGAGCCGGGCGGCGTCGGCCAGCGAGCTCCGGCAGACGGCCTCCCAGTACAGCGGCCAGTCCTGGCGGCCGGCGAGCTGTTCTGCCACGCGGAGCACAGTGTCGCGGGTGGCGCGCGGCTGGGTGGCGCGGCCCCAGCCCGACACCTCGACGGTGGTGCCGGGCCGCGGCACGCGGTCCTTGAGCCAAACCTTTGGGGAGCGTGCACGGGCTTCGGGGTCCTCGGGTCGTCCGGCGGCCCGCAGGGCGTCGTTCTGCCCGTGCAGGGCGCCGACCAGGCCCATCTCGTGCTCGGCGGGCTGGGCGGCGGCGAGCTGTCTCCAGAGCGCGACGGACTCCGCGCCGACGTCCAGGGCCTCGTCGTGGCGGCCGACGGCCGTGAGGCTCTCCCGGTGCAGGCCGAGCGCGAGGGCGAGGTGCTTGCGGTACGTCAGGGGGTTGTCGCCGGCCAGTCGGCGGTAGAGGCCGACGGACTCCGTGATGGCGGCGACCGCCTCCTCGTGACGTGCGGCGTGAGCGAGTTGGGTGCGGAGGTTGAGCAGGGCGATGGCGAGGTCGGGCCGGTGGCCCACGGGGTCGGCGTCGGCCAGCTCGCGCCAGACCCGGACGGCTTCGAGGGCCGTCGCGGTGCCGTCACCGGGCGTGGCGGCGGATCCTCCCTCGTCGGCGCCGGACGGAGTCCGCTCGGCGATGGTGCCGGCGTCGGCCTGTACGGTCAGGGCCGCGGCGTTGGTCAGGGCCACGGCGAGGCCAGCCCGGAAGCGCGGGTCGTCAGCCTCCCGTTGGCGGTAGTGCTCGATCGCCTCCTGATTGGCCCGGTACGCCTCGGTCCACCGCCCGGTGCGTTCCAGGTGCGCGGCGAGGTTGGCCAGGGCGGTCGCCAGGTCGAGGTCGTACCGTGGCTGGTCCCGCTCATGGAGGCGACGGAAGATCCCCACCACCCGTTCCTGGGCGGCCGCGGCATCGGCGTGACGCCCGATCTCCATGAGCCGGCTGGCGTAGTTCGTCAGGGACTTCCCGACGTCGGCCTCATAGATCTCCGGCTGCTCGACGGCCAGGCGTTCGAAGGCACGGACCGCCCGCAGGGCGGCACGGACCGCCTCCTCATGGCGGCCGAGCAGGCCGAGGTCACTGCCGTGGTTGACCAGGACACCCGCCATCGCGCCCGGGCCATCGGCCACGTCGAGCCGGAGTTCCAGCAGGCGGATCCGCAGGACGGCGGCGGCCACCACGAGGTCGGGCGGGGTCGGGTCGGGCACACGGTCGAGCACCTCCCCCAGCAACTCATCGGCGATGGAAGGCAGTTCGGCGAGGGCCAGCAGGGCGGGCGCACCGGCGGCCACGGCCAGGTCCGGATTCTCGTCCAGTAGCGGGACCAGGCAGCGCGGGCCGACGTGCGACCAGCGTTCGGCCGCCGCCGCGAGCGTGGTGACAGCCCGGGTCGGCCGGTCGTCGTGGCGGGCCGTCACGGCAGCGGTCTCCGGCGCCCACCGCTGCGCCGGGTACTCGGCGCGGTGGCCCGGCAGGGTCAGGGCGACGAAGTCCTCCGCGAGGCGGTCGGGGTAGAGCGGTTCGAGGACGGTGGCGCGCGCGGGATCGGGTGGCGGGTAGCAGACCGCGTGGTCGGCGAGGACCTCGGCGGTGGGGTGCCCCAGGCGCAGCGCGTCGACGAGTACGGTCCCGGAGTCGGGGGACCGGGGGCCGCCGAGGGCGGCGGTGAAGACGGCCCGGTTCATCGCGGCGGGCGGGGTGGCGATCCGGCCGTGGCGCCTCTCCCGATGCAGGCGTGCCCAGTTGAGCTGTTCCCGGTCCAGCAGATAGAGGGCCAGCCCAGCGGTGCCCGGCAGCGCGGGTTCGGCGGCCGGGTCGAACGGGTCGCCGGCGGCGGCCGCACTGGAGCGGGCCGCCGTGGGGACGGGCGCCGGCGGAGTACGGCCGGTGGCGTGCGCGTCCACGGCGACCAGGGCGGCCATGTGCACGGCCAGCACCAGGCCGAACTCGGGATGCTCCAGGTCGGCCGGGCCGGGGGGCGGCGGGATCCCGTACCGGGCGGCGAAGCCGTCGAGGGCCGCGCGGTACATGGTGTGGCGTCCCTCCAAGTCTGCGGCGGCGCCGTCAGCGGACCCGGCGTGCCCGGGCCCGTCCGCCGCGAGCGGCGGTAGCAGTTGCTGCGAGACCGACACCTGCTCGTTCGCCAGCGAGGCCCGCAGCGCGGGCCAGGCGTCCGTACCGCGGGCGAGCAGCAGGATCCGCACGGGCAGGTCGGTGCGGTGGAGCAGCGCGTTGCTGAACAGCCAGGTCAGGGACGACAGCGGCCACCGGTCGGCGTAGTCGACCAGGAGCAGCAGCCCGGCGGTACCGTCCGGGCGCAGGTCCTGGCTTCCGGGCGGCGGAAGGACACCGCCCGGGCCCTCGGTCGCCGTGGCCGCCGTCCACCCGGCCGCCGTCAGCGTGCCGGCGAGCTCGTGCGCCAGCCTCGTCTTGCCCTGCCCGCCGGGGCCGTGCAGCCACCGAGCGGCCCGGCGCGGCCCCCGGGTGCACCACTCTCCCAGCTCCCGCAGCTCCTGGTCCCGGCCGGTGAATCCGACCACGGCGAACCGGGCGTTGAGCATCCGGCTCGGCTGCTCGCGCAGCCAGTCGTCGTCGAGCCCGGGCGGCGGCCGCCACCGTTCCAGGATGTACAGAGGCGTGCCGTCCCCGAAGACGTGGATGTCGGCGCCGATCACCCCGTACGCGAACCCGCCGGTGGCGGTGACGTACTGGGAAGTCAAGCGCGCCCGCCCGGCTCCTGATGGACGATCACGTCGCCGCCCTGAGCGGCGAACACCTGCGCGTGATCGTGAGCGGCGACGTGCATCACCCACCGCTGCTCGTCCGCGGGCAGTGAACGCCGCATCCGCTCGGTGAGTTCGGTCAGCTCGCCCGCGAGTTCCGGGTGTGCGCGCAGCAGCTCCTGCAGCCTCAGCTGCCAGCCCGGAAGCAGGCTGCGCCGGGCCGCCGCCGCGTCGCCGGCCCGCGCCACGAGTGCGGCGTCGCCGTCCAGCTGCGCCGCGACCAGCGCGATCTGGCCGTCCGCGGCTGGCATGGTCTCCGGCCCGCCTCCCTCCGGCGCCGTGCCGTCATCGGGCTGCGCCACGGTGCCGTCCCGCAAGCCCGTGTGGGCACGCCCGAAGAGCCTCAGCACACCGGTCCGGGTGGCCTGCCAGGCATCCGTGGCCATCGCCCCGACCAGCGCGGTCGATCCTGCGGTGGCCAGCGCCACCAGTGATTCCGCCAGCATGCCTCCGCCGATCCGCCGTGTCCGTCCTTCCGGCTTCCATGCTGCCATCGATCCCGTTGCAGGGAGCCGCAGTTGCACAACTTCGGCAGGCGGCCCTCCCTCGCCCGCTGGTACTCCGACAGCGTGTCGAGGAAGGAGCTCTCCCCGTCGGGCACCCGAGATCCGGGCCCGGCGGCGCCCGCTGGAGGGTGACCACGTCGGCGAGACCGGTCCCGACTGACATCCCGCCGGGTCCACAGCACGGCCGGCCGCGTGCTGAGGATCTGGTCCTGGAGCAGGACGGCGTCGGGGGTGGCGCCCTGGCCGCACCCGCCGTACCCACTCGTCCGGCGCTTGCAGCTCTTCCTTGGACCTTGTGGAGGGGCGCGCGAACGGTGAGCCCACCACGCCACCACCGACCTCATCGCCCTGTCGCCGACCGGGCGCGCGCCGTCGGCCGACTCCGACCGGGCGCATGCCCGGCTCCGCCGCCAGCCTCGAACAGCGCCGTAGGGCCCAGGGTGTCCTGCTCGCCGGAATGCTCCGCTCCGACTGACGACCCGCACCGCGCCAGTACCGACGAAAGAGCCGGCCAGACACCGGCAGACGCCTGGTGCCTGGCCGGCTTCCGGCCGGCTGTGTCCCGGGGCTACGGCGCCGGACTCAGCTTCTTCCACGGCCGGCCGCCGTTGGCCTCCGCAGTGCCGGGGGCGGCGGTGGTGTACCACTGGGCGTACCAGTAGTAGCCCTGGTACTTGACGAACGCGGCCGTCGAGGCGGCCGGGTCGCCGGTGAGGAGGTGGGTCTCCCGCGCGGTGGAGCCGCCGGCGACCTCGATGTCGTTGCCGCTCGCGGAGCGGAGCTTGAACAGGCCGTTGTGCTTCGGCCCGCCGGGTGCCCCCTCACTGCCGTTGTCGGCGATCGGGACGAGCCGCCACTTCTGCTCGGTCCGCCCATCGCACGCGAGCGAGGCGACGTCCTGCCGGGAGGCGGTGGCGGTCAGGCACCTGCCGCCACCGGAGACGGTGTACAGGCCGCCGCCCGCGTCCTGGATCCGCCAGTACTGGTTGGGATTCTGGTCGTTCAGCTCCACGAGGTGCGCACGGGACTGGTCGGGGTTGTTGTCGATCATCATGGGCTTCCCGGTCTGGCTGTCTCCGTATTCGAACATCCAGCCCTTGGCGCCCTTGTCGTACATTCGCCACAGCCGTCCGCCGTCGGGCCGGTAGACCTGGCCCTGGCGCCAGTCCGGGGCCTGGCAGGAGCTGCCGGCCGCGGGGGCGGGCGGGGCCACGGTCCGGACGTCGCGGCGCTGGTCCCCGGTCGAGCCGTACTCCCGTCCGCCGATCTTGAACGTCACGTTGGACGGCCCGGTGATCGGCAGGTAGTACTTCAGGTCGATGTCCCGGGACTTGCCCGGCGCCAGGTCCTCGCAGTAGCCGAGGGTGAGGGTGAGCCGGTGGAAGTCCCCCTTGAGGCCGCCCGTGTTGGGGCCGGTGTGGCCGGGCGTGAGGCCCTTCATCTCCTTGTAGTCGTTGTCCTTGACGATCGGCGGCATCGAGGTGGGCAGGTCGAGGGAGATCTCGGTGCCCTGGGCGAGGGTGACGCCGGAGTTGTTGGTGATCCGCAGCTTCGGCTGGACGGGGTAGAAGTCGTCCTTCCCGGTGGGGAATTCCACCAGTTCGGCCTTCACGTCGATCACCTCGGCCGGCTGCGGCCGGCCGCCCGCCTTGGTGCTGCCGGCGGCGCCGGCACCCTTGAAGGCGTTGTCGAGGCGGGTGGTCAGGTCGTAGCCCATGCCCCATTCGCCGCCCGGGCGCTGGGCGTAGTCGCCGGCGAGCTCCCAGATCATCGCGCCGCCGATGCCCTTGTCGACGATGTACTTCGCCTTGGCGTCGAGCGACTTCTCGTTCTCGGTGGACAGGAACACCTTCTTGGCGTCGTTCCACAGCCAGGGCGCCTGCAGCGCGTCGGAGTACTTCGGCGCGTAGGTGCCGGTCAGCTGCCCGGTCGGCAGGCCGGTGTCGACGCCGTAGGAGCGCAGGTAGCCGGGGGTGCGGCCGTCCTGGAGGTTCTTGGTGTGCCACAGCGGGTTGGACCCGGCACCGACCTCCCGGTCGTTCTCCAGGTCGTGCCAGAGGTTGTCGATGCCGACCGCGCCCCGCCCGCAGGACTGCGCGTTGGCGGGCCCGCGGCCGCCGGTGCCCAGCGGGCACTGCGCCTGGTCCGCCATCGTGGCCGTGCCCCACAGCCCGTCCGTGCCGCCCTGGACGTCGCGCCAGCCGCGGGAGTAGTACGGGATGCCGAGGTTGATCCGGCCGGCCGGCAGGGCGCCCCGGTAGTAGTGGTAGGCCCAGTCGGTGTTGAAGTAGCCCTCCTTCTGGAAGTCCTTGGTGTTGGGCGCCTGGTCGTTGTAGATCCCGGCGTCGGCCAGTTCGTTGTCCTTCCCGTCGTCGTACAGCGGGGCCTGCGGGCCGACGAACTTGTTCCAGGAGCCGTGCAGGTCGTAGGTCATGACGTTGACGTAGTCCTGGTACTGCAGCGCCTGCCCGGCGTCCAGCCCGCGTACGAGGTAGCCGGAGGAGGAGCCGGCCGACGTCAGCAGGTAGTAGCGGCCCTTGTCCGCGCCCGACCGGTCCAGCTTCTCCCGCAGCGACTTCATCAGCGCGTTGTAGCCCTGCTGGAGGCCCTTGCGGCGCGGGTTGGAGACGTCCCAGTCCAGCGGGTTGCCGGTATTGGGCAGCGCCGTCGGGTACTCGTAGTCGATGTCGACGCCGTTGAACCCGTACCGGTCCAGGAATGCGGTGACGGAGTCCGCGAACGCGTCGATTCCCGGCTGGTTCACCGAGCCGTCGGCGTTGGTGGTCATCGCGTAGAAGTTGCGCGTGCCCGCCCAGCCGCCGACCGAGATCAGCGTCTTCACCGCCGGGTGCTGCTTCTTGTACGTGTTCAGCAGGTTGAAGTGCCCCTTGTACGGGAGGGACGGATCCATGGCGTTCTTCTCGCCCGGCCAGCTCATGCCGGTCGCCGGGTTGGCCGGGTCGTTCGGGTCGCCGATGCTGATCCGGTTGTCCTTGACGTCGGCGAACGCGTAGTTGACGTGCGTGACCTTCGACCAGGGGATGTTCGACGCCAGGTACTTCGGGTCGCCCTTCTCGCCCGCGCGCCACCCGGTGAAGTAGCCCACCACGCGCCGGGTACGGTCGTTGCCGACCCACTCGCGGCCCGCGTTGTCGTACACGTCGCAGTACCGCGCCGCCACGCCCTGGGTGGGCGTCATGCCCTCCGGACGGCAGTCCCCCACCGCGGCCGGCTTGGTGCCGCGGCCGTCCGGGGCGGCGTCGAACGGGTCCCCCGCGTCGCCGCCCCCGGGCTGTCCCACCGGGCGGGCGGACAACTGCCACTTCTGGGCGGCGCTCCCGTTGCAGTCGTAGATCTGCAACGGCCGGCCGGTGTCCGAGGCGGGGACGTCCAGGCACTTGCCCGAGTCGGGGTTCCGCAGCTCCTGCCGCGCCGTGTAGATCCACCGCTGCGCGGCGGACCCGTTGCACGTGTAGAGCTGGACGGCCGTCCCGTTGTCGGCGCGCCCGCCCTCCACGTCCAGGCACTTGGCGAGGGACTGCAGCGTGCCGTCGGCCGCGACCGTCCACGCCTGGCCGTCGGATCCGGCGCAGTCCGCGAGCCGGATCGGGGTCCGGTCGTCCCGGCTGCCACCGCGCGGCTCCACGCACTTGTCGCCCAGGCCTCGGATGGTGCCGGTCTCGGTGCCGGTCCCGCTGTCCAGGAACATCCATCGCTGGGCTTTGCTGTCGGCGTCGCAGGCGGCCACGGCGAGTGCCTCGCCCTCGGCCCCGGCGGTCAGGCAGCCGCCATCGGCACTGCTGACCAGGGTGTACCAGCCGGCGCCGGCGCCCTTGGGCTGCCACACCTGGTTGGCGTTGCCCTCCTGGGCCTGGATGAGGTGGGTGGTGTGCGGCCCGGGATCGTGGTCGACGACCATGTCCGGCTTCCCCGACGCGGCGATGCGCCAGTTCCCGCCGCCCAGCGCCCGCATCACCCACCGCTGGGCGCCGCTGCCGTTGGGCGCGTAGGCCTGGACGCTCGTCCCGCCGGCGGTGCTGCTGCCGCTCAGGTCCACGGCCATGCCGGTGCCCGAACGCAGCTCCACCTGCTGGCCCTCACGCGGGTTGGTGGCGGCGGTGTCCCCGTCGGCGGGGGTGAGGACGATGTCATCGGGGTACTCGATGGCCCAGGTCTGCATGTCCTTCATGCGGTCCTCGGAGCAGCCGAAGACGCTGACCCACTTCCCACCCGAGGTCTCCCGCCCCGGGTCCTGGGTCAGGCACTTGGCGGAGTCGCCGATGGTGAGCCTGACCTTGTCGCCGTCCCCGGTCGGGACGACGGTCCAGCCCGCTTCGGCGCCGGCCAGGTACGTCCAGTTGCTGGCGCGACCCCGTTCCAGGAAGCCGCCGTTGCGCTGCGACTGCAACGAGATCTTCGACCCCACGTTGTGGAGCAGCCAGCGCTGGCCGGGCCGCCCGTCGTAGGGGCGGGTGAGCAGGTAGCTGTCGGGGGCCTTTCCCTCGTCGTCCAGCATCTCGTTGGTGCTGGTGTTCCGCAGGGTGACGATGCCTTCGCGCCGCGCGGAGGCATCGGGAGTGACGGCCATGCCGTCACCCGAACCGGCGCAGGTGAAGATGTACTCCCTGGAGCCGGACGCCGCCCTCCCGAACCCGGTCAGGCACCGCGACAACGCCTGCTGGCCGAACGCGTTGGGGTGGATGGCCTCCTGGGCGTCTCCCTGCCGCATGGTCGCCCACTTCTCCCAGCCCGGGAGATAGGGAACCCAGCGCACCCACTCGGCCTTGTCCGCCGGCAGTGGGGCGCCATTGCCGTTCTCGCTCGTCGCCTGCTGCGCGGTGTTGGCGCACAGCTCGTGTCCGGCGAAAGCGTTCTGCACGTCCAGGAAGCGTGCCCCGGCCGTCCCGGCAGCCTGGCGCAGCATCTCGCTGATCCGGGGCACGACGGAGTTGTGGGCCCAGTCCGCGTCGGCCTTGAGGAACGGGCACCCGCCCGTCACATAGCGGCTGAGGTCGACCGTCCCGCCTTCCGAGGTCCGGCCCTCGCCGTACCGCAGTGCGTCCTTGCCGGGAAGCACGTTCGGGTAGGACTGGAGCACCAGCTCGTAGTTCGACTGTCGGGCCCGGACCATCGTGGCGCGGACCGCGGTCAGCGTCTTGACGATCTCGGCCCGTACGGTGTTGAGCCTGCCCGCGAACTCGCCCTCCTTGGCCCGGGAGCAGGGCTGTTTCAGGGTGCTGTCGGCGACGAAGTAGGCCACCCCGCAGTTCGCGACGATGCCGCTGAAGTCCAGGTCGTTGCCGCCGATGGACACCACGACCATGCGGATGTCGTAGACGGCGGCGAGGTCGGCCAGTTGCTCGACCTGTGGCTTCTCCCCCTTGAACCCGTCGGAGAGGATGTTCTTGGTCGTCGCCCCGGAGCAGGCGAGGTTGAACCGGCGCTCGACCGGAACGTCCTCGAACTCCGCTCCCTTGATGGGCGCCACGTCGGAGCGGTCGCACCGGTTGCCACCGTCGTAGGACGTCGTGTCGTAGACGCAGTCCTGTCCGGACTGGCAGCGGGAGCGCCGGTCCGTGCCCCAGACGTCCCCCTCCTGCTTCGTGTTCGCGTTGCCCGCCCACCGGCCACCCTCGCCGGAGATGTAGCTGTCGCCCATCGACACGATGGCCGATTGCTTCCCGCAGGCCTTACCGCGTGTGGCGGTGGAACGGGCAACAGGCTGCGCGGGGGCGCAGTCGCGACCGAACCACACCACGTGGTGATCGGAGTAGGGGGCGTTCAGGCGAAAGGCCTCGTACCCGGCCGGGGGCTGGGAGCTGGTGATCGCGTAGTCCAGGTTCTTTCCGCTGCCGTCATCGGGGTCGGGGCGCGGGGCCGGGAACGTAGCCCCTTCGGAATGCAGGACGTGTGCCCCGCCCAGGTCGGCGGGCGTCCACGACGTCGCGGTCCTGTTGAAGTCACCGAGCACGGTCCAACTGTTGGGGCTCGCGTCCTCCCTGGCCGCGGCGATGCGATTGGCAGTGTCCCCGAGGTCGTTGGAGTTGTTCGCGCCGTGCACGCTGTAGAACCACGTGCCGTCGCCCAGCCTGATGCCGAGCATGGGCTTGGGATTGCCCGCGACCGGGACTCTCTGAGAGTTTACGGCCGGGCCGATGACATGAACGTTGTTGATGTCGAGTGGGACGGCCAGGCTGTGCTTGACCACGAAACCGATGTTCCTCGTGGCGTTCGCGGTCCGACTGGCGAGGAAGAACAGGTCGTAGTTCCTCGCATCGGCGAACGGCTGCACGCACTTGCTCACCGTCCATTCCGTCTGGATGTCGGTGTCCAGCAGCAGGTTACGACCCCGGGTGTTGAGCTCCTGGGGGTTGACGCAGGGAACCTTGCTTCCCAACTCCTGGAGCGCCACGACGTCGGGTGCGTCATCGGTGTGCAGGAGGTCTGCCTCCAGATTTCCGCCCCCGCCGTCCCAAGTGCCGTCCCAGCGGTCCTGGTTCCTCATGTTGAACGTGGCCGCCGTATAGGAATCCATGGCGGCGACGGCGGGCGCCCCCTGCGTGACCGCGAGGGCCTGCAGCAGGCCCACGATCAGGGTGAGGACAAGTGTCGCGGCGACCCGGCCCGGACCGGCCGACCCGTGCCGTGGAACCCCGCTCGGAGGGTGGGTGAGGCGTGGTGAGGCGTGGTGCATTTCGGTCCCTCCCTTGACGACATGAAATGTGCACGCGCGACTCTATGAAGTGGGGGTATACAACTGATCAACGCCTGACCTTGCCGACCGGTACTCATCGGCGGAGCACCGGTCTCCCACCGCCCGCCCGACGCCCCCACGGCCGCCGATGCCGGGGCCGGGTCGTACCGTCACGTCCTGCCCGGGGCCAGGCTCTACGGCGCGTTGATCAGCTGGCTACACGCTCCTGCGAACATTCGGGCGCCTTGTTGGCCGTGGGCGGTGATGCCGGGCGCGGCAGCAGGGCGAGCGCCCAGCACCGATCGCTGCCGCGGGCTGCCGAGCCGTGATCGGGTTCCTGACCCGCCGTCGACCGACGGGAGTCGTTCCGGGCGCCGACGTCTGCACTGCCGTCCGCCCTCAGGCGGTGCTGTTCACCCCGGGGGATCGCCGTACCCGGAACCGGCGCCGGCACCGCCCCGCCGGGGCAGGACCGCCCGGCCGGCGTGCCGGATCCACCACGCGGCGACGTACAGGATCAGGCAGCCGATCAAGGCGGCGCCCCCGCCTTTCGCCGCGTCGGACAGCACCCCTTCGACCGCTGCGGCAGCCCGGCTCTCGCCGCCTCTGGACCGGCGAGCCACCACCAGGCATGGACGACGGCTCCGACGGTCGCGACCAGGGCCATGGCGAGGAGGACACGGCGCCGCGCCAAACGGCCGGGCCCCGCACGAACCCCTCCGGCGAGGAGGCGGGGCCGCCGACGCCACCCGTACAGCGCGATGGCGGACGGATGCCGAGCGTGCTCAAGTACTGCAACGCCCGGGAGGCCGCCTGATCAGGCTTCGGACTCGTGACGGGCCCGCTGCCACGCTTGCTCGAAGTCACCGAGTCCAATCTCCATGGACGCATATTGCGGATCATGAAGGTCGAACGGCGGGTTGAACGGCCAGTTCTCAATGCTCGTCTTGACCGAGCCACCGTCCGGGCCGATCTCGACCTGCCGCAGCCGCCGTCCGCCCGGCCCGAGTTCCATCAGGAAGGCTTCTCCTTCCTCGCCCTCCGGCCAGCGCAGGCACACACGGTCCCGTCCCGCTATGACACCGAATCCCGGCTGACCGCGCTGGGCATCCCGCTGAGCTCGGAGGCTGGACAGCGGATTCGGGTCCGGATCGTCAAGACGGACCTCCTCCAAACCCCACGTCTCGGCACGTCTCACGGCACCCGGGTCCGCGACCACCTCAACCTCGGCGCAGGCACTGACGATCTCCTCCGCCGAGCCCGCCCACACCCACCACCACAGACCCCCTCGATGTCCACCACGAACGAAGCGAAGTACCTTCCCGACGGGTCCAGCACGATCGTCACGGACGACGGGTCGGCCGGCAGCGCCCTGGACCACTTGACCCGGACGTCACCGATCTTGGCAAGGTTCAGCTTGCCGTTGCTCCGCAGCCGGAAGCCGTTGCGGGAGAACCGCAGCGACTGCCGGCTGTCCTTGCGCGACTTGAACACCGGAAGGCCCACCGGGCGACCGGCCCGCTTACCCGACAGACTGTCGAAGAAGTTCCGGTACGCCGTGTCCAGGTCACGGACGGACGACTGCAACGCGTCGACCGACACCGACCCCAGCCACGACCTGGCATCCGTCTTCTTCGCATCGGTGATCACCGACTTGGCCAGAACACCGGTCGGATCCTCGACCGGTCCGCCTTCCACGCCGCCTTCCGCAGGGCAAGCGCATCGTTGAACACCACCCGCGCGCACCCGAACGTACGGGCCAGCGCCTGCCGCTGACTCACCGTCGGACAGATCCGATACGAGTACCTGAGATGCACGAGATCAACCTACCGACAGACACTGACAACAACCTGCGGCCACCCGCACCGCGGTCCGCGTCGACGGCGAAACGCCGCTCCCCGACCTGCTCCGCAGGCGGTCCGCCCCCACCCCCGGCCAAAGCCGGGGGTATCCACGGAGGTCCCCGATGACCGGCGGTCAGGTCGCGAGGACGCGCGACCAGGGCGAGCCGGCGGGACGGCCGGGCCGGGCGCGGATCCTCCTGCTGTGGGACATCGACGGCACGCTGATCGACGGCGGCCACGTCGTCGAGTCGATCTACCCGCTGGCCTTCGAACGGCTCACCGGCCAGCCGGCCCGCCACCGCGTCAGCATCGCGGGCCGGACCGAACTCGACATCATGGACGAGCTGTTCGCCCGGCACGACGTCGGCGCGGTCGCACCGGACCGGGTCACCGCCGAGCTCACCGCCGAGCTGCACCGGCGGGCCGGCGAACTGCGGAGCGTCGGCCGGGCCCTGCCCGGCGCCGCCGAGGCCCTACGAGCGCTGGGGACGCAGGACGAGGTGGCCCAGTCCGTGCTGACCGGGAACCTTCGGGACAACGCCGCGCTCAAACTGGGGCTGTTCGCGCTGGCGGAGTTCATCGATCCCGCCATCGGCGCGTACGGCGACGACGCTCGTGAGCGCGCCGCGCCCCTCCCGGTCGCCCGGCGGCGCGCGGCAGCCGCCTACGGGTCCGACTTCGCCGCCGAGGCCACCGTCCTGATCGGCGACACCCCGCGCGACGTGCGCACGGGGCACAGCGGCGGAGCGCGGGTGATCGCCGTCGCCACCGGCGCGAGCAGCGCCGACGTGCTGCGGGAGGCGGGCGCGGACGTGGTACTGGCGGACCTGCGCGACACCGCCGCCGTGGTCCGTGCCGTCCGGGCGAAAGGGTCGCTCACGTGGGACCCGAAATGAACGGGACCCCCCGCCCCGTGGGACTGGTCTCGGTCGTCGTACCCGCGCGCAACGCCGAGTCGACGCTGCCCGCAACAGCTGGAGGCGCTGTGCGCGCAGGCCTATCCGGACCCGTGGGAGGTCATCGTCGTCGAGAACGGATCCAGCGACGGCACCCGCGCGCTGCTGCGGCGCTGGCAACGGCGGATGCCCCGGCTGCGGGTGACCGTCACCGACGCCCCCGGCGTCAACCACGCCCGCAACCTCGGCTGCCGGCAGGCCGGCGGTGAGTTCGTGCTGCTCTGCGACGCGGACGACGTGGCGGCCCCCGGATGGGTGGCGGGCCTGGTCGACGTCCTGCGCACCAACCCGGCCGTAGGCGGCGCCCTGGAACGCCGCCTGCTCAACGGACCGGTCGCACTCGCGGCACGCCCGCCGAAGAAGTCCGCCGCCCTGCTCGACACCTTCGGGTTCCTGCCCTACCCGGCGGGCGCCAACTGCGGCTTCCACAAAGAGCTCTGGCACCACCTGGGCGGCTTCGACGAGAGCTACCAGGGCGGCGGCGACGACACCGAGTTCTTCTGGCGCTCCCAACTGGCCTGCTACCGGCTGGCCTTCGCCCCCCACGCCGTCATGCACTACCGGCACGGCGGCGACACACGGACCATCGCCCGGCAGTCCTACGGCTACGGGCGCTCACACCCCAGGCTCTACCGCGACTTCGCCGACCACGGCATGCCGCCCACACGGCCGGGCGACGCCGCCCGCGCCTGGTGGGCACTCCTGCTCCACTCCACCGACCTGCTCGGCCCCACCGACCGACGCGCCGCGCTACTGGCCCAGCTCGCCCTGCGCACGGGCCGCGTCGTCGGCAGCGCCCGACACCGACGGTGCTACCTATGACCCACCGCGAACCCATCGACCCCGGGAAGTGACCAGGGACTCGGACCACGATGGTGTGCGCGGTGCGGGCCGGCCGCTCGGGGGGCGCGGCCGTGCTGCTCCGCAGCCCTTCCAAGGGGGTGGTGGGGCTGCTGTGACCGGAATGCCAGCCCCGCCGGACCGCCGTGAGAAGGCCTGTGACCTGCCGTCTTTCGGGCGCGAGCATGCCCTCTGGTGGCCGCCGCCGGCCCCCGCCGACCGGCGGCCACGGACGCGTCATCGCGGCGGCTACGTGCACCAGAACAGGAACGGGGTGCAGGTGGGCGTCGGCTTCGGGGTGGCGGTGCCCGAGGGTCGCGGGGAGGCCGTCGGGGGTTGCCCGGTGGTGGGCGGGACCGTGGTCGGCGCGGACGGGGCCGGCGCCGCCGACTCCGGGGCACCGCTGTTCGTCGCCGTGGCAGGGGCCGTGCTCCTGGTCGGGACGGTGGCGGAGGTGGAGGCAGTGGCGGACCCGCTGGGGGTCGGGCCGGTGCGCAGCGAGGTCGGCCTGACCGGGGCCGTGGTCACGCCCGTGGCGGCGGCCGGTGCGGCAGAGGGCGTGGCGCTCGGCGACGGCGTCGCGACCGGTCCGTCGGCGACGGGTGGGGGCGGCGCGCCCTCCGTGCCGTTGGCGGTCAGCGCCGCGACGCCGAGCCCCGCGACGGCCAGGCCGGCGACGGAGAGCACGAGCACACCCGGCCGCCGTGCGGACCGGCGTCCGGCCCGCCGGGAGCCGACCGGCGGGGCGGACCAGCTCGGCAGCGGAAGTGGCGAGCCGACGGCCGACGGCGGCGGCACGGCGGCCTCCGGTGGCGTCTCCCGGGTGTCCGCGAGGGCCCCGCAGCCGGGGCAGGTCATCGCGCCGTTCAGGTGACGGCGGCAGGGCGTGCAGTAGTCCATGTGATCTTCCCGTGCTGCCGGGGTCGCCGGCACACACCGGTCGTCGTCGGCCGGCTCCGCGCACGTCGTCGCGCGCATGCGGAGCCTAGGCAGCTCGACTGTGAGGGTTCCAGACCTCGCCGTGGCGCTTTCGCGAAGATTGCGCACCCTTCGCGGGGGGGGCGTGCCCCGGCAGCCCCGGACCGTCACCGGCCGTCTGGGCGGCACGGCCCCGTCACGCCCTTGATCGCGGCGGTGATCCGGAAGTCGGCGAGCGTCGCCCGGGGGGCCACTCGGGCCACTGTGCGCGCCTATCCGATGACTGGATGTCACGCTCAGTGGGTAGTCCACGAACAGTCAATGGTGAGGAGAGACCGGATGACCAGCATCAGCCCGCGCACGGGGCTCCGACTCGCGGCCGCCGCCCTGGCGGTCACCGCCCTGGCAGCCTCCGCGCCCGCCGCATCCGCCAAGAGCACCCAGGCCGGCCAGGCCGGCCAGGCCGCCCGGGACGCCACCGCGTGCGCCCCCTCCCCCACCTACCACCTTCAGGCGCAGACCATCTACGGCGACTGGGAGCGCGCCGCCGAGGTCGACACCTCGATCAACGCGTGTGCCTTCACCCCCGCCAACGACTGGACGTTCGACGTCGTCCAGGCCGTGCCGAACCGCGGCTACGGGCTCGCCGGCTGGAAGGTCCGGGCCTGGTTCCAGAACCAGGAGCAGACGCCCGACTACCGCACCGTCGTCCTCAAGATCCGTGTCGACCACTGCTACCCCAACGACAAGTGCGCGAACGACCTCGCCGCGTTCGACGTGAAGTACCGGCTGTTCCGCGACAGCTACACCCGACAGGTCATCACCGACACCTCCACCGAGGTGATCGGCGACGCCCGCGGCTGGCGCGTCGACCCCCACTCCTGAGCCCCGGCCCCCCAGAACAGGAATCGAGGCAACGATGCGCCCAGGCCGCCCCACCCCCGGCCGCCGGCCCCGGCACCGCCTGCGCGGCGCCGTGACCGCCGTCCTCACCGCCCTGCTGACACTGGCCACCGCCACGGCCGCCACCCCCGCCCACGCGGTCGCCGCCGGCGACACCACCGCGCGCCGGGACTACGTCCTGCTGGCCCCCGCCCATGTCCCCCTGACCGAACCCGGCCACGAGCAGCCCCTCGACCAGCTCGTCGGGCGCATCCGCGCGATGGAGCCCGGGCCCCACGAGAACCACGCCCCGCGGGCCGGCAGGCGCTCGGGCCAGGACGAGCTGCCCGGCTACGAGTGCCGCGAGCAGGACGCGGCCTTCCACGACCAGGGCTACGGCAAATCGCGGTTCGTCACCTGCCAGGCCTTCCACCTGCACCCCACCCACGTCACCTGCTGGTGGATCTTCTGCTCCGTCACCGGCAGCGCGGACGCCGAGATGACCGACATCCAGTACGGCCACAACGCCCGCCGCGAGGTCGACGTCGTCCAGGTCTTCGACAACTGGCGCCTCGAAGGCGACATCGCCGAAGTGCCGCTCAGCGTGAACGTCACCTGCACCGCCCGGGAGGGCTTCGGCCCCTGCGTCGTCGACAGCGGCTTCGGTGGTCCCTACGTCCAACCCATCGGACTCTGGGCCGCCGAAGGCTCCATCACCAGCCGTTACTACTCGTTCCGCCAGGACCCGGCCGGCGGCCTCGGCGCCGCCCTCATCAGTTACGCCGACCTCGCCGCCCACGTCTCGGTGATCGGCGAGGGAGCGGCCAACCCCTACGACGGCCCCAACAGCGGGATCCGCTGCGACTCCGCCCCCTACCTCGTCACCACCGCCGCCGGCGAGGGCTGCGTCTTCCCCTGGGTCACCGAGACCCTGCACATCAACCGCGCCGACCACCCCGAGTCCGCCGACCACATCATCACCGCCCAGTACCACCCCGACCAGACCGTCCCCGACGCCCCGAACAAGCGGATCCCCGGCGCCCCCGGCGCCGCGCCGCTGCACCGGGTCGCGGACCAGGCCGCCATCGACGCCCACCGCGCCGTCGCCGTCGCCGCCTGCCAGACGTACTTCCCCGACTACGCCTACGAGGGCCTGGACTGCGACGAGTACCCCTTCGCGTCCACCCTCGAAGGCGCCGACGACAATCTCAAGAACTACAGCGTCGAACCCATCCACGACTGGGACAACCGCGGCTCCGGAGGCAAGCTCAGCGCCTTCTACCAGAACCGGCGCATCCTCGGCAGCGACCTCACCAACGACCCCTTCCACGTCCAGGTCGACCCCTGACGCGCCCCGTGGGCCCCCCGGCAGAACAGCAGCCCGCCGCGCCGGTCGCCTCTCCGATCGCCGAACTGACCGTCGACGTGCGCGCCGAGCACCACCTCTTCCACCTCGTCGACGTCGCCGCCCCACCCGGCGGCGAACCCGACGACGAACCGGAGACCCCGCGCCACGACCAGCTCGCGACCACCGCGTCCGGCACCGTCACCTTCAACAGCGCACTGTCCGACCACTACCCGCACGTCACACTCCAGCACTGGAGCACGCGGCCACCGCCACCGCCCGGCAGCTGGCCCCACCGCATCCGGCTCGCCGTCGACCTCGACGGCGGCCGCCTCACCCTCTCCTCCGGCGTCTCCCGCCTCCCGGCCGACGCGGCCCTGCGCCTCCCGCCCGGCCGCTACACGCTCACCGCCTACCGCAGCGCGCTGCGGCCCACCCGAGACCCCCTCCCCCGCCGGGCCGAGCACTGGCTGCTGCGGCTGTGGCCCGCGGCGGCGGGCGACGACGACCCGCCTCACGGTCGAGCGACCTGAGCCTTCGTCAATTCATCGAGTCGAAAGCCGTCATGGTGACGACCACAAGCCCGTTCCGGTGGGGAACAGACACTCGAAGCGGTCGACCGCGGCCCACCGGAACACCGCGGGGGCGCGAGGCTCGACACCGCCACGCGGACGCGAACACCCGGTCCACGAACCGCTCGTTCCCACCACGGCGAGAGCACCGGACGAGGACGGCCGGGAGGCGGTCCGGCCGTGCTCCGGACGCGGGCCCCGGACACCTCTGCCCCGAAACGCTGCGGTTATGCGCCCGTCATGGCCGGGATGTCCGCACTGGGCGATCCTTCCCCGATCCCTGTACGGCGTGCTCGCGGAGTCGTACATTCGCTACAAGAGCGCGTGATCGACGATGTGGTGGGAGTGGTTGTGGGAAGCGGGAGCACCTTCGGCACCGACAGCGGTGTGGCCTCGACGATCGCGCTGTTGGAGGCTCAGCTCCCTTCGGTGCGGGAGCGGCAGCGCCGGGCAGCGGAGGAACTCGCCGCCGTCACCGCGGAGCAGGACGCCATCATCAAGGCCCTGGAGGGGCTGCGGCTGCTGTCCGACACTCCCCTCAGCGGCGAGGTCGAGGGCGAGGCCCAGGGCTCGCCGCTCGCCGTCGAGTTGACGCCGGTCCCGACCGGGGCCGAGACCCCGGCTGAGGCGGAAACCCCGGTTGAGGCGGAAGCCCCGGCTGAGACCGAGGCCCCGGTTGAGGCCGAGGTCGCGAAGGATGCCGCTTCGGCACCCGCGGCGGTCGAGAAGCCGGCGGATCCCTCACCGGACAAGCCCGCCACGGTCGCAGCCGCGACCGGGACCGGGACCGGGACCGGGACCGGCGCCAGGACGACGGTCAAGCGGACTCCCGCCAAGAAGGATCCTGCCAAGAAGACGGTCACAGCCAGGAAGACGGGCACGGCGAAGAAGGCGGCCACGGCGAAGAAGGCCGCGCCCGCCGCCGCGTCCACCCGGGGAACGCGAGCCTCGGCGCCCGGCGCGAAGAAGACGGCCCCGAAGGCCGCGGCCCCGGCGGACGCCGCTCCCAAGCCCGCGGCGAAGCGGGTGCCCCCGGCCAAGAAGTCGGCCGCGCAGCCGAGTTCCAATTTCGGCGAGGCCCCCGCCAAGGTGCCGGCACCGCAGCCGGGACGGCGGCGGAAGGTCGCGGACACGGAGAGCCTCCTGGAGGTGCTGGCCCAGGCAGCGGGCCCGCTGCGGGCCCGTGAGGTGACCGAACGGATGGGCCTGGACGCCCTGGCGGGGAACGTCAACGCGATCCGCACCCGGCTGGAGCGCCTCGCCAAGGACGACCGTGCGCAGCGGACCGGACGCGGCCTCTACACGGTGGCGGCGCGACCCGCGGCCGGGAGCTGACCACCGGCCGGTCGGCGACGTTCGTGGGCGGTCGCCGCGGTGTCGGCCGTGCGGGGGCCTGCTCACCCACGACTTCGAGGTGACACCTGAGGGGAGGCGACGGCCCGGGCCGGCGCCACCCCACCACCGTTATCGGTGCACGGTGCTCGGGTCGCCGACCCCCCCCCCCCCGCCGGACCCCCAGCGCG